>JBEEGB010000252.1:0-7157 GCA_041166585.1 Acidimicrobiaceae bacterium | reverse complement strand
GCGCAGTCGCCGCCCCGCCCGGCGCCCTTCATGGCTCCGGTGACCGCGAGCATCTCCCGCATCCCGGGGCCGCCCTTGGGACCCTCGTAGCGGATGACGACGACCTCACCGGGGTTGACCTTGCCGGCGAGGATGGCGTCCATCGCCGCGTCCTCGCCGTCGAACACGCGGGCGGGACCCTCGAAGCGATCGAAGTCGATGCCCGCCACCTTGACCACCGAACCCTTGGGTGCGAGCGAGCCGGTGAGGATGGCGAGACCGCCGACGGGGTGCAGCGGCTGGCTGAGCGGGTGGACGACGGCGCCGTCCGGCGCGGGTGGGTCGAGCGCGGCCAGGTTCTCGGCGACGGTCTTGCCTGTCACCGTGAGGCAGTCGCCGTGGAGCAGCCCGGCATCGAGGAGGTGCTTCATCACCATGGGCACGCCGCCCACGGCGTCGAGGTCGACCATGTGGTACTTGCCGTGAGGCTTCGTGTCGGCGATGTGAGGGACTCGGGCTGCGACGCGGTTGAAGTCGTCCAGCGCCAGCTCGACGCGCGCCTCGTTGGCGATGGCGAGCAGGTGCAGCACCGCGTTCGTCGAGCCTCCGAGGGCCATGGTGACGGCGATCGCGTTCTCGAACGCCTCCTTCGTCATGATCTGGCGAGGGCGCAGGCCGAGCTCGAGCAGCCGGATCACCGCTTCACCGGACGCGAACGCGAAGTCGTCGCGGCGCGAGTCAGGGGCCGGAGGCGATGACGAACCGGGAAGCGACATGCCGATGGCCTCGGCGACCGACGCCATCGTGTTGGCGGTGAACATGCCGGCGCAGCTGCCCTCGCTCGGGCAGGCGCGGCACTCGATCGTCTTGAGCTCGGCATCACTGATCGCGCCGGTGGCGTGAGCGCCGACCGCTTCGAACACGCTCACGATGTCGAGGGCCGTGCCGTCGTCCAGGTGACCGGGCAGGATCGAGCCGCCGTAGAGGAACACCGACGGCAGGTTCAGCCTGGCCGCGGCCATGAGCATGCCGGGGAGGCTCTTGTCGCAGCCAGCGAACGTGACGAGCGCGTCGAAGCGCTCCGCGTGCATGACCGTCTCGATCGAGTCCGCGATCACCTCGCGAGACACGAGCGACGCCCGCATCCCCTCGTGTCCCATCGAGATGCCGTCGGACACCGCGATCGTCATGAACTCGATCGGGTAGCCGCCGGCGGCCCGCACGCCCTCCTTGCACCGCTTGGCCAAGCGGTCGAGCGGCATGTTGCAGGGCGTCACCTCGTTCCAGCTGCTGCACACCCCGACCTGCGACTTGCCCCAGTCGTCATCGGTCATGCCGATGGCTCGGAGCATCGCCCTCGCGGGAGCGCGCTCTGGCCCATCGGTCACCTCATGGCTGCGGGGCTTCATGCCCTCGTGGTCCGACATGGCCGCTCAGGTTACGGCGTGGGCGCCTCGACAGCGGTACCGAGCATCTCCTCGATGTGCGGCTCATCGACCGGTGGGGGCATGTCCTTCATCCGAGGAATCGGCGATGGCAGCAGCCACAGGAAGCTCAGCACGGTGCCGCCAGCCGCCACCCACAGGGTCGGACGGATGCCGATCGTGGAGCCGAGCACGCCGCCGAGGAAGCCGCCGAGCGGCAGCGTGCCCCACACCAGGAACCGGACGCTGGCGTTCATGCGTCCTTGCAAGCGCCGCGGGCACAGGGCCTGGCGGACGCTGACCTGGTTGATGTTGTACGCCACCCCGCCCCCACCCTCGATGCCGAACCCGAGTGCGAGCAAGGCCGGGGCCAACGACCCGTCGGCCATGGCGACGAGCACCGGCCCGAGGCCAGCGACGAGGATGGCCATGAGGATCGCCGGGCCGACGCCGTACCGCTTCGCCAACCATGGCGCGGCGACCGCACCGACGATCGCTCCGATGCCACCGAACGCGAAGACCAGCCCGATCTTGCCCCCGCTGAACCCGAGCACGCGGGTCATGAGGAGCAGGACCACGGCAGCGGAGACACCGGAGAACAGGTTCGACGTCGCGGTGCAGAACGCGACGGCGCGGATGCGGTTCTCATGCCAGACGAAGCGAAGGCCCTCACGGATGTCGGCGACGAGGCTCGGTCTGGTCCCGTCCGCCGGTCGCTCCGGCTCCTCGCTCGGCGTCCGGATGAAGAGCAGGCAGACGCACGACAGCGCATAGCTGATGGCGTCGGCAACCACCGCGGTCGACGCGCCAACGGCCCCGATGAGCGCCCCGCCGACGCCCGGTCCCACGACATGGGCGGTCGACTCGCTCGCCGCCAGCTTGGCGTTGCCGTCGACGAGCTGCTCACGCGTGACGAGCTCCGGGAGATACGACTGGTAGGCAACGTCGAAGAACACCGTGAGCACGCCGGTGATGAACGCCACGACAAAGAGGTGCGCCAGCGTCAACGACGCGAACGCGTGCGCGAAGGGCACGGAGGCCAGGGCGACGAAGCGTCCGATGTCCGCCACGATCAACACCTTGCGACGGCGCATCCGATCGACCCAGGCACCCGCGGGGAGGCCGACGAGCAGGAACGGAAGGAACTCGACGGCCGTCAGCGACCCGACCTCGAACGTCGTGGCGTGCAGCAGCTGGATGGCGATGAGTGGCAGCGCGAGCGTGCTCACCTCCGTCCCGACGCGGCTCACCGTCTGGCCCGCCCACAGGAGCTGGAAGTCGCGATGGCGCAGCAGTGATCGAACGGCCGTGGCCATCGTCATCGCCTCCGGTGCCAGGTGACGTAGAAGCCGAGGCGCTCGCCGTCGGCCGCGTCCGGCTCCGCCGCGAGGTCACGGACGAGCTTGTCGATGCGGGCGGAGTAGCGCTTGACCGCCGACGGGCTCAGCTGCACTCCGAGGCGCGCGCCGGCGAGCACGTCGTCACCCGGTGTCTCCGAGAGCTCGGCCTTCAGCGCGTCGAGCACCGCAGCCTGCTCCGTCTTCTCCTGCTCGGGCGTGGTCGCCGAGAGCACCCACGACTTCCCGGTGGCTCGGTAGGGCTTCTCGAGCGCACCGCGGGCGCCGGTGCGGACCTTGTCCGCCGTGAGGAACCCCGTTCGCACGAGCAGCCGCACGTGGTGCAGCACGGTGGCCGGGTCCTTGCCGAGACGCTCGGCCAGCTCCTTGTTGGTCATGGCATCGTGGAGGCAGAGCCGCAGGATGCGCAGGCGCAGGGGGTGCGCCATCGCCTTGAACTCCGCCGCGGTGGCCGGTCGCTTCGGTTCGTTCACCCTGGCAGTCATTTGCAGAACACTAATCGATTGTGTTTGTTCAATCACTTGGTGATCTCGGCTCGCCCTATCTTCCGTCGTGTGCGGATGGGCCCTCACGACCGGGAGATCCTTCGGCTCGCCGTCCCCGCGCTCGGCGCGCTGATCGCGGAGCCGCTCTACGTGCTGTCCGACACCGCGGTCGTCGGCCACATCGGCACGAACGAGCTCGGCGGTCTCGCCGTGGCCTCGTCCGTGCTGCTGACCGGCTACGCCGTCTTCATCTTCTTGGCCTACGGCACGACCGGAGCGGTCGGGCGCCTGATCGGAGCCGGCGACCTCCGAGAGGCGGCGCACCAGGCGGTGCAGTCGCTGTGGCTCGCGCTTCTCATCGCCGCGGCGCTGGTGCCTGCCGGCCTGTTGGGCGCGGGATGGCTGGTGCGCGCCCTCGGCGCGAGCGGTGCGATCGCGACGAACGCTGAGCTCTACCTGCGCATCAGCGTGCTCGGCGCGCCCGCGCTGTTGCTGATGCTCGCCGGCACCGGCTACCTGCGCGGGCACCAGGACACGCGGACCCCGCTCGTCGTCGCGCTGGTGTCGAACGTCGTGAACCTCGGCCTCGAGCTGTTCCTCATCTACGGGCTCGGCTACGGCATCGGCGCATCTGCCCTCGCCACCGTGCTCGCGCAATGGGGAGCGGCCGCGGTGTACGTGCACCGAGTGGCGCGAGGCGCCCGAGCCGAGGGCGCAGGGCTCCGACCCGACGGTGCCGCGCTCGCCGGTCTCGGGCGCGCGGGCGCCGCCCTCCTCGTCCGCACCGCCGCGCTCAGAGGGTCGTTGACGGTCGCCACCGCGGTTGCCGCGCACATGGGCGCGGTCGAGCTCGGCGCCCACCAGATCGCGTTCGAGCTGTGGAGCTTCCTCGCCCTCGCGCTGGACGCGATCGCCATCGCGGGGCAGGCGATGATGGGACGGGCGCTCGGTGCGGGTGCGGTCGAGGAGGCGCGAGCCGTGAGCCGGCGGATGGTCGAGCTCGGTGTCGCCGCCGGCATCGTGTTCGGGCTGCTCGTGGTGGCGACGCGGCCGCTGCTCCCCCACCTCTTCAGCTCGGACCCCGCCGTGGTGGCGCTGGCCGGGTTCCTGCTGTGGTGGGTCGCAGCGTTGCAACCGGTGAACGCCGTGGCCTTCGTGCTCGACGGCGTGCTGATCGGCGCCGGCGACGTTCGCTACCTCGCGTGGGCCATGGCCGCCGCCGCGACCGTGTTCGCCGCCGCCGCCTGCGTCGTGCTCCTCCTCGACCTCGGCATCGGCTGGCTCTGGGCCGCGATCGGCGCGTTCATGGTCGCCCGCGTCGTCGGCCTGTGGGCCAGGTTCCGCACCGAGGCCTGGCTGGTCACCGGCGCAAGCTCAACCGGCGTGCGTTGAGGGCCCTCTGGCCCCCGAACGCACGCCAGAACGTCAGAAGGGGGTGTTGCAGAAGGGCAGGGGCGTGGACGAGAACATGGCGTCGGCGCGGCGGAGCGCGTCCGCGTCGCCCACCGCGCGCTTGGCCTGGGCCAGGGTGGTGAACGGGACGCCGCCGAGGTACGCGGCGCCGAGCATCTCGACCGGGAGCGTGATGTCGGGCTCGTCGGTCGTGCGCTCGCACGTGGCGCCGTCCGGCCCCGCGTCGAGGCGAAAGCGTCCGGCCGCGTCACCGTCCGGGCGGAACCGGTCGGCGACCTCGAACACCAGCGAGCCTGCGGTGTCGTAGCGCCGAGCCGCGAGCGATGCCGGTACGTCGAGCAGGCGGACCCAGAGCCAGTCCCACGGGCCCTTGGCGTCGTACGCGCGAGAGTCGGCGAGCCGCCAGCGGAGCGCGTCGTCCACTGGCTGCCGGCTGCCCTCGACAACCGTGGTGAGGTCGAGGTCGAGCACGAACCGCCACAGCGCGGCCTCGACCTCGGTGTCCAGTGCGATGACCTCGATCACCTTCGCCTGGTTGGTCTCGTCACCTTGCTTGATCCGGTAGCGCGCGTAGCCATCCGCCTCGCCCGTGGCGGTCTGGTGGACGGCATAGAACTGCGGGCCCCAGCCGTGGCGGTTCCACTCCTTGTCCTTGAAGTTGTAGGTCCAGACGCCCTCGTTGCGACTGATCGCGCCGTTGCGGGTTCGACGCCAGGTGTCGTAGATCCCCGGGAGCAGCTTGGCGGCCTCGTCGCCCCACACCAGTCGAATCGAGCCACTCGGATCGGCAGCCGTGTGGAACTCGCTGCGCCGCGTCTTGATCTCCACCTCGGCGAAGCGCGAGCCGACGCCGTAGCCGTACCGGCCGTAGATCACCGCTTCGGATGCGGTGAGGACGGCCAGCGGCTCACCGCGGGCGACGACGTCGTCGAGCTGGAACTTCATCATCTGCGACAAGATCCCGCGCCGCCGATGCGTCGGCAGCACGCCGACCCACGTGACGCCCGCCACCGGCACCGTCGCCGGGCCCGGGATGGTCAGGTCGAAGGTGTAGGCGCCGGCGCTGGCGACGAAGGATCCGTTCTCGACGACGGCGATCATGCGGTCGTACTCGATGGTGAGCCGCTCGCACTCGACGCGCTCGGCAGTGCTCTGCCCACCAAACGACGTCTCGACGACGCGGTGCAGCTCGGCGAGCTCTTCGGGCGCGATGGAACGGATCTCGAGGGCCACGGAGAGCCGGTCTACTACCCGCGGGCTGCCGCGGCGCGCCGATTTCAACGCACCGCGTACATGCGGTTCATGAAGTTCTCGATGGGAACCTCCTCCACCGAGGTGAAGCCGGCCTCCTCGCACAGGCTGCGCACGACTGGCTCCGGTGTGCCGCACGTGCCGAGACCGGGACCACCAGCGCCCAGCGAGACGCTCAAGCAGTAGAGCACGCTCATCCCGAGCTGCACGGACGCGATGGGCCCGGTGGGACCTGCCCCGTCGTTGGGCTCGAGGACCATCAGCGTGCCCCCGTCGACGAGGCCGGCGCGCACGCTCCGCAGCAGGCCCGTCGGATCCGCGGAGTCGTGGAGGACGTCGAACAGGCACACGACGTCGAAGCGTCCCGGCAGGCCGCGCCCTGCATCACCCGTCTCGAAGTGCACGCGGTCGCCGAGCCCAAGTGCGCCGGCTCGTGCAGACGCGAGCTCGACGTTCGGCCGGTGGAAGTCGATGCCGACGAACGACGACGCGGGGAACGCGCGCGCCATGGCCAGCAGCGCACGACCTTGCCCACAGCCAACGTCGGCCACGCGTGCGCCGGCGGCGAGCCGCGCGGCGACGTCGGGAACCATCGGCAGCCACTTCGGGACGAGCACGTTGTCCATCGCCGCGCCCGTCATGCGCGCCATGCCGTCGAACACCGCGGGCGGGTACTCGGCGTAGCGCACGCCCTCCCCGGTGCGGAACGCGTCGATGACCGGCTCGAGCACCGCCGTCAGGCCGAGGAAGTTCTCGTACATGCCGGCGACGCAGAACGGGTTGCCCTCGTCCGCCAGCGCGACGGCGTGCGCGGCCGGCAGCGTGTACCGGCCCGAGCCCTCGTCGTGCTCCACGTAGCCGGCCGAGGCGAGACCATCCAGCCACTCCTTCGCGTAGCGCTCGCTGGTGCCGGTGAGCGACGCGAGCTCGTCGGCGGTTGCCGGTGCCGGAGCCAGCGCTCGGAACAACCCGAGCTGGTCGCCGATCGCGACGAGGACGGAGGTGTACGTCGCCGCCATGTCCCCCAGCAGCCGGCCCAGGAAGGCGACGACCTCGCCCTGGTCCGCAGCGGTCGCGGCTGCGGGCGGCTGAGGGGCGTCGCCGCTCGTCATCCGGCGGCGAGCCGTTGCTGGATGATCGTGTTGACCGTCTTGCCGTCGGCCTTGCCCTGCGTGGCCTTCATCACCTGACCGACGAGCGCGCCCATCGCCTTGCCGTCACCGCCGACGAGCTTGTCCCAGATGGCG
>JBEEGB010000251.1:0-2816 GCA_041166585.1 Acidimicrobiaceae bacterium | reverse complement strand
GTGGCTGAACTGCGGGTTCTACTCCACGCCCCAGCCGGTCGAGAACGCCGTGCACTCGCTCGAGCATGGTGCGGTGTGGATCGCGTACGCACCCTCGACCAGCGTGGCCGACGTCGCCACCATCCGCGGGCTGACAGCCAACCCGCGCCTGCTGGCGACACCCGTCGACGGGATGGCCTCTCCGATCGTGCTGGTGGCGTGGGAGCGCCGGCTCAACGTCGACGCGATCAGCGATCCCCGCGTCCAGCAGTTCATCGATGCCTTCTCGACAGGGGCGTCGGCCCCTGAGCGGGGTGGCTACTGCTCGCGCGGGGTCGGCACGCCGGGCTGAACGTGCCGGCGGGCGGGACCGCTCCTCCGCGCGGCATCATGGCGGGGTGCCGTCGATCGCCACTCCGGTCCGCCCGGGCTCGGTGAGCGCAGCGCGCGCCGTGCCGGGGGCGATCCGGCGCCCGCCCTACATCGCGGCGGACGGCCAGCCCAGCGGGCGTGAGCTGGCACCGCTGACCGACGCGGACGCGGTGGACCGCCTGCGCCGCGCTGGTCAGGCCGCGCGCAGGGTGCTCGATCGGCTGCAGCCGTTCGTGCGACCGGGCGTGACGACGGACGAGCTCGACGCCACGGCCCACGACGCGTACATCGCAGAGGGCGGCTACCCGAGCCCGCTCGGCTACCGCGGGTTCCCGAAGTCGATCTGCACGTCGGTGAACGAGGTCGTGGCCCACGGGATCCCCGACGACCGCCAGCTCCGCGACGGCGACATCGTGAACTGCGACATCACCATCTACCTCGACGGCATGCACGGCGACTGCTCCGCCACCTACTTGTGCGGCGACGTCGCCGACGACGTCCGCGAGCTGGTGGTCGTGACCGAGCAGGCGCTGCACGCCGGCGTCGCCGCGGTGCGGCCCGGCGGCCGCGTCCGTGACATCGGCCGGGCCATCCAGGCGGTGGCCGACGCGCACGGGTACGGCATCGTGCGCGAGCTCGTCGGTCACGGCATCGGCGAGGAGTTCCACTCCGAGCCCTACGTCCACCACTACGACGAGCCGCGAGACCGGACTCGCTTGCGCCCCGGCATGGCGTTCACGATCGAACCGATGCTCACCCTCGGCGACCCGGATGTCGTGCAGTGGCCCGACGGCTGGACGATCGTGACCCTCGACGGCGCACCGTCGGCGCAGTTCGAGCACACCGTGATCGTGACCAACGACGGCGTCGAGGTCCTCACCCTCTGACCCCCCCGACGAATGTTGGATGCGAACGGTGCGAATTCGCGCCCTTTGGCTCCGAAGTTCAAACGGTGCGGAGCAATTCGATGACCTCGTCGTGGATCAGGCCGTTGGTGGCGAGACCGTGCCCGCCGTCGATGCGGTCAAACCCGTCGAGATCGCTGAAGCGCCCGCCGGCCTCGGCCAGGAGCACCGGCATCGCCGCCAGGTCCCACGTGCCGGCCTGAGGGTCGACCATCGCCTCGACGCGTCCCGTGGCGACGAGCGAGTAGCCGTACCCGTCGCCCCAGGTGCGCATGACCATCCCCGAGCGTCGCAGCGCGAGGAGCATCGGCTCGGGCCAGTACTCGTACCCCGAGGTGGTGAGGTAGGAGCCGCGGAGCTTGTCCCGGGTGCTCACCCGTGCCGGCTCGTCGTTGCACCAGCACCCGAGGCCCCTGCCGGCGTAGACGGTCTGCCCGAGCGCGGGCAGCTCGATCACACCGATCAGCGGGCCGTGCTCGTCCTCGACGGCGAGCAGCGTGCTGTAGAGCGGTACGCCGTGCACGAACGCCTTCGTGCCGTCGATCGGGTCGATGATCCAGCGCCGCCCGCTCGTCCCCTCGACGCTGCCCTCTTCCTCACCGAGGATCGCGTCGTCGGGGTGAGCGTCCGCGATGTGCGCCCGCACGAGGGATTCGGCGTGGCGATCGGCCTCGGTGACGGGGGTGCCGTCGCCTTTTCGATCGACGGCGAGATCGTCGGAGCGGAACCAGCGCAGCGTCGAGGCGCCCGCCTCGCGGGCCAGCGCGACCGCTTCATCCAGCAGTGCTCGATCGGCGGGAGGGGCGGGGGCCATCGTCCAGCATCGTCGCGCGGACTTGAACGTCGACCGTGCCCGCCCGTAGAACGTGTTCCAGTCTGAGCGAGGGAGACACACCATGGCAGTGCAGGTCGAGGGACACGTCGAGCCCGGGTTCGAGGGCGTGCGCGACGCGTTCGCCCGCAACTTCACCGAGCACGGCGACGTCGGGGCCGGCTTCTGCCTGCACGTCGAAGGACGCACGGTCGTCGACCTCTGGGGCGGCACGTTCGAGGCCTCGTCGGGCCAGCTGTACGGCGAGGACGCGCTGCAGCTCGTGTTCTCCTCGACCAAGGGCGCCACGGCGGCGTGTGCCAACCTGCTCGCGCAGCGCGGCCTGCTCGACATCGACGCCCCCGTCTCCACCTATTGGCCGGAGTTCGCCCAGTCGGGCAAGGAGGACATCCCCGTCCGCTGGCTGCTGTGCCACAAGGCCGGGCTCGCGACGATCGACAAGCAGCTCTCGCTGCCGGAGGCCCTGGAGTGGGATCCGGTGATCCGCGCCCTCGAAGTGCAGTCGCCCCTCTGGGAGCCGGGCACGGCCCACGGCTACCACGCCCTCACGTACGGGTGGCTGGTCGGCGAGGTGATCCGCAGGATCGACGGCCGCAGCCTCGGGACGTTCTTCAAGGAGGAGTTCGCTGATCCGCTCGGCCTCGAGTTCTGGATCGGCCTCCCCGAAGGGCACGAGCACCGTGTGTCTCCGATCGTCGGCAGCATCATCCCCGAGGACGGCGCCGCGA
>JBEEGB010000250.1:0-3315 GCA_041166585.1 Acidimicrobiaceae bacterium | reverse complement strand
GCGCCGTGCAGACCGCGCCGAAGGTGTACCTGACGTTCTGGGGCAAGGAGTGGTCCGACCCGTCGAGCGCCGCGTACACGATCCCGGTCAAGGACCCCACCGGGAAGAACTACACGCTCGGCCGGCTTCGGACGTACCTGACCAACTTGTTCACCGGCATCGGTGGTACGGGCTGGAACAACATCCAGACGCAGTACTGCCAGGGCGGCCAGATCGGTGACCTCTCGTGTGCATCCTCGAAGGGCCGCGTCACGAACACCGCCAAGGTCCTCGCCGGCACGTGGACGGACACGCTCGTCGCGGACGAGCCCGGGCCGGTGATCGACACCCTCGGCTTGGTGGAGAACATCTCGACCGACCCGGTCGCCACCGAGGCACTGAAGGCGTCGAAGCACTTCAACTCGACGGACACGAACGCAACGTTCTTCGTCTTCGCGCCGCCGGGTCGCGTGGTGACCGGCTCACAGCCCTTCGGCGCCTACTGCGGGTACCACAGCGAGGTGACTCCGGCGAGCGGCGCGGCTCACGGGCTTCGGTACGCGTTCATCCCGTACATCCTCGACACCGACCTGAGCCAGACGTCAGCCATCGCCGGTTGCGGCATGAACTTCGTCAACAAGACGAACACCGTCGCCGGCAACGGTGTCTTCGACGGGTTCAGCATGGTCTCGGGGCACGAGTACGCGGAGGCCGTCACCGACCCTGACGCGTGGCCGACCCAGGATGGTTGGAACGACATCCAGACGAGCGAGAACGGCGACAAGTGCGCCTGGATCGCGCCGAGCAGCCCGCCGACCCAGGGCCAGTCAGCGAACCTCACACTGCGGACGGGCAAGTTCGCGATGCAATCGATGTGGAGCAACGCCTTCGCCAAGGGCACCGGTGGCTGCGTCATGACCTACCCCTGACGACGAGTCTGACGGCAAGGCTGACGGCGAGTCCTCCCGACCCCGCGCCCACTGTGGGCGCTGAGCCGTGCGGAGACACGGCTGAAAGTCCACAGTGGACAGGGTGGATCGTTCCGTGGACGTTCAGCCGTGACGATCACGGCTCAAAGTCCGTAGTCCAACCGGGACGCGCTAGCCGCGGAGCACCGCGAGGAGCAGGGTCAGGGCCCCGATCGCGAGCGGAGCGAGGAAGGAGAGCGCCACGATGGCCGCGACCACGCGCTTCCATCCCCCCGTACGGGGCGTGGCGCCACCGAAGTCGTCGTCCTCGGGCTCCGGGATCTGGGCGCCGTCGTCTGATCGCGTCCGACGCTTGCGTCCCTGCGACCCCATGAGGTCGTCGGGTCAGAGAAGCTTGGCGGAGGCGAAGACCTTGCGCACGAGGGGTTCGAAGTGCTCCAGCGGCTCGGTGGGGCCGTTGGGGTCGAACGCGATCTGGTCCCACTCGTCGGCGAACTTCTCGGCGAGCGCGAACTGCTCGGGCGTGAGCGCGTCGCGGTGCTGTTCCCGGGCGTCGGGATCGCCGCCGAAGTGCGCGTAGTAGTGGCGGCCCTGGAAGTCCTGGTGCACGAGGATCATCTTGTAGACGTCTTCGCGCACGTAGGGCTTCAGGATCTCCGCCGCGATGCGCGGGTGGTTGGGCACGCTGATGGCCTTGCCGATGTCGTGGCAGAGCGAGGCGACCACGACCTCTTCGTCGGCGCCGGCCCGCTCGGCGAGGGTTGCCGTCTGCAGGCAGTGGGTGAGCTGGTCGGTGGCGAAGCCGTCGGTGATCGCGTCGAGCGAGCGCAGGAGCGCAAGCACGCTGTCCGCCACCCTCGGCTGGTTCTGCATCGTCTCCGCACCGATGACCGCCCACTGCTCGGCGGTCGATTCATCCATGCGCGTGAAGCTCGTGGCCTGCTGGTTCGTCACCGTCATGGCACCAGTCTGCCGCGAACGGCGGGGGTCAGGCGAGCGCGGCGAGGACGTCGCTGGCGGCAAGCGTCCGGTCGTTCACCCTCGGCCGCTCCTGCACCGGTCCGCCCAGTGAGAAGGTGGCGACGAGATCGATGGCGGCGAGGAGCTCGCGCAGCTCACGAGGCGGGGGGAAGTACTCCTCCTCCTCGGTGATGCGCACCTCCTCGACGCCCTCACGTGGGTTGAGACGAGCGATCACCGACTCGACCAGCTCCTCGGGTGCGGACGCGCCGGCGGTGACACCGACGGTGCCGTGCAGGTCGTCGGGCAGCTCGTCGGCCGCGTTGATGCGGTGCACGCGCGTGCACCCGGACTCGTGGGCGAGCTTCTCGAGCGCTCGGGTGTTCGAGGAGTTGGCGGAGCCGATCACCACGACGGCGTCACAGCGCTCGGCGATCTCGGTCAACGCGGACTGCCTGTTGGTCGTGGCGAAGCACAGGTCGCTGCGGCCCGGTCGCCACAGCTCAGGGAACCTGTGGCTCGCGGCGTCGAGCACACCGGACCACTCGCGGTGCGACAGCGTCGTCTGGGCCAGGAGGGCGACGGGCTCGTCGAAGTCGGGGAGCGCGGCCACGTCCGCCGCGGTCTCCACGAGGTGGATCGTCTCCGGCGCCACGGCCATCGTGCCGACGGCCTCCTCGTGGCCCTCGTGGCCGACGTACACGATGCGATAGCCCTTGCCGGCCCGCACCTTCACCTCGTGGTGCACCTTGGTGACCAGCGGGCACACGGCGTTGACCACGAAGCCGCCGTTGGCCTGCGCCGCGCGCACGACCTCGGGGGCCGATCCGTGCGCTGAGAGCATCACCGGCGCACCGGCTGGCACCTCGGAGATGTCGTCGACGAACACCACGCCGAGCCGCTCGAAGCGCTCGACCACGAGCTGGTTGTGAACGATCTCGTGGTAGCAGTACACGGGCTGCTCGAACGCTCGAACCATCCACGCCAGGGCCTTGATGGCCATCTCGACGCCGGCGCAGAAGCCGCGGGGCGCGGCCAGCAGCACTCGATCGACGTCCATGTGAGCCCAATCTACCGGCCCCGGATGCCTGCTCCGGGGGCCGGCGCTCGTATCCTTGCGGTCATGTCTGCTCCCCGGGTCGTCGCTGTCGCGCCCGGTTCGCCGGCAGCGGCCGCCGGCGTCGTGGTGGGCGACGAGGTGGTGGCGATCAACGGAGAGGCGCCCCGCGACATCATCCGGTGGCGGTGGCTGACCGACGAGCCAGACGTGTCGCTCGAGGTGAACCGTGGCGGGCTCGAGCTGAGCGTGGACGTCGCCAAGGCCGCAGGCGAGCCCCTCGGCGTCGAGGTGCACTCGGCGCTGTTCGACGAGCTGCGCACCTGCGACAACCACTGCGAGTTCTGCTTCATCTACCAGCTGCCGCCGGGCATGCGCAGCAGCCTGTAC
>JBEEGB010000249.1:0-4855 GCA_041166585.1 Acidimicrobiaceae bacterium | reverse complement strand
TGCGGGGTCTGGACGAGCCATCGGTGGCGCCGCTCCTCGCTGCGCTGCAGCACACCCTCGACTCGTTCGTGGAGATCGGGCTGGGTTACCTCAGCCTCGACCGGACGTCGGGCACGCTGTCGGGCGGCGAGTCGCAGCGGACGAAGATGATCCGGCACCTCGGCTCCTCGCTCACGGACGTCACCTACGTCTTCGACGAGCCGACGATCGGGTTGCATCCGCACGACATCCAGCGGATGAACGACCTGCTCCTGCAGCTGCGGGACAAGGGCAACACGGTGCTGGTCGTCGAGCACAAACCGGAGACGATCGCAATCGCCGATCACGTCGTCGACCTCGGCCCCGGCGCCGGCACGGCGGGTGGTCAGGTGATGTTCGAGGGCACTGTCGAGGGGCTCCGCGCAAGCACCACGATCACCGGCCGCCATCTCGACGACCGGGCCGCCCTCAAGGAGTCGGTACGGACACCCACCGCCACGTTGGAGATCCGCGGCGCGACGGCGAACAACCTGCAGAAGGTCGATGTCGACATACCGCTCGGCGTGCTGGTGGTGGTGACCGGCGTGGCCGGGTCAGGCAAGAGCTCGCTCATCCACGGCTCGGTGTCGGGACGCGACGGCGTGGTGGCGGTCGACCAGACCGCGATCCGGGGCTCGCGTCGGAGCAACCCGGCGACGTACACCGGACTGCTCGACCCGATCCGCAAGGCGTTCGCGAAGGCCAACAGCGTGAAGCCGGCACTGTTCAGCGCCAACTCCGAGGGCGCCTGCCCGACCTGCAACGGCGCCGGTGTCATCTACACCGACCTGGCGATGATGGCCGGCGTCGCCACCACTTGCGAGGAGTGCGAGGGGAAGCGGTTCGAGGCATCGGTGCTCAAGTTCAAGCTCGGCGGCAAGGACATCAGCGAGGTGCTGGCGATGTCGGTGTCCGAGGCCGCCGAGTTCTTTGGCGCCGGCAAGGCGGGCCTTCCAGCTGCGCACGCCATCCTCGACCGGCTCGCCGACGTCGGGCTCGGCTACCTCAGCCTCGGCCAGCCGCTCACGACGCTGTCCGGCGGCGAGCGGCAGCGGCTCAAGCTGGCCACTCGCATGGCCGAGAAGGGCGACGTCTACGTCCTCGACGAGCCGACCACCGGCCTCCACCTCGCCGACGTCGAGCAGCTGCTCGGGCTGCTCCACCGGCTCGTCGACTCCGGCAAGTCGGTCATCGTGATCGCGCACCACCAGGCGGTCATGGCACACGCCGACTGGATCATCGACCTCGGCCCCGGCGCCGGCCACGACGGCGGCCGGATCGTGTTCGAGGGCACACCCACCGACCTCGTCGCCGCCCGCTCCACCCTCACCGGCGAGCACCTCGCGGCCTATGTCGGCAGCTGATCGAGGCCCGCATCCCGTGAAGCGCGAGGCCGGCGCACTCACGTAGGGTTTCACCGGCCGCCGCGACGTCCTGGGGCCGGCAGCCTCAAGTTCGGCACGCTTTGGTCGAAGGTGCAGCAGTGGAGGACGGCCCAACGGCACAAGAAACCGGGCCCGATCGGCGGGACACGTCCAACCTGACGCTGGCGCTGACGATCGGGTACGTACGCGCGCGCCTCGGTGACGAAGGCGTCACCGACCTGCTGCGCATCGCCGGCGAGACACGGTCGCTCGCAGAGCTCTCCAACGAGGGTCGCTGGAGCACCCAAGAGCAGAAGATGGCGCTGTTCACGGCCGCCGCCGAGCTGCTGGACGACCCCGAGGTGGCCCGTCGCATCGGCGAGACGGTCCTCGACCAACAGACTGGCGCGGCCGTGCGCTTGATGCTCCGCGCGGTCGGGTCACCCGCGGCGCTGTGCCGCAGCGTGGCCAAGGCCGGCTCGAAGTTCTCCACCAACTACACGTGTGAAGCCGTCTCCGTCGGCCGCAACGAGGCCGTGATCTCGAACCGGCTGCACGAGGGCTACCAGCCCCAGCAGATGGACTGCGACTACACCGCGGGCCTGCTCTCGCTGATCCCCGGCATCTTCGGCTTGCCGATGGCCACCGTCAGCCACGAGGAATGCCAGGTGCGTGGTGCCCCGGCCTGCATCTACCACCTGCGTTGGCGAGCGCGGTTCCGGCTGCCGTGGCGCGTCAGCCGCGCCCGCAACGAGCACCTCACCGAGCAGCTGACGCTCTTGAGCGAGCGCCACGAAGCCCTGCAGTCGACGGTCGTCGACCTCATCTCGCCCGCGGACGTCGACACCGTGCTCTCGCGGATCACCCGACGCGCGGCCGACGCCGTGCGCGCCCAACGCTTCGTGCTCGCCCTCACCAACGAAGAGGGCGAGCCGTCGGTGCACCACGACGGGATGTCCCACGAAGAGGCACTGCGCGTGGCCCACGAGGTGCTGGCCAACGTCCCCGACGACCACGGTGGATCGCGCTTGATCGTGGACGTGGCGTCGGCCCGGCACGCGTACGGTCGCCTGGCCGCGCTCTACGCGCCGGGCCACACGTTCTTCCCCGAGGAACGCCGGCTGCTGACCACCTACGCCCGCCAAGCCGCAGTTGCCCTGGACGCGGCCACCGCGCTCGAGGAAGCCCGTCAGCGCGGTGAGACGCTCCAGACGCTGCTCGATCTCGCCCGGGCTCTGGCGCAGACGACCACGACCGACGAGGTCGCGCAGCGGTTGGCCGAGGCAGTCCCGGCGGTCACCGGCGCGCAGACCGCGACGGTGCTGCTGTGGGAACCCGACCATCAGCGCCTCACCATCCGGGGTCGTTCCGATGTCGGCGACGGGTCTGGTTCGGCGCGGGAGGCGGTGACACCGGCTGACAGCCCCGAGCTGGCCAGGTTCCTCAGCTCCCCCGAACCCCAGCACGTCCACCGGCACACAACGGCCGACCCCTACCTGCGGGCGTGGATGGAATCGTCCGGGGTGGACGAAGCCCTGGTCGTCCCCATCCTCAACGACGGCGAGCTGGTCGGCGCGATCAGCGCCCAGCGCGGACCTGGCAGCCCGCCCTTGATCGACCCTCGTCTGCTGGCCGACCGGCTCGCGGGCTTGGCCGATCAGGCCTCGTTGGCCTTCTCCAAGGTGCGCCTGCTCGAGCAGGAGCGCGATTCCGTGCGGCGCCTCGAGCTCGAGGAAGGACGCATCAAGCATCTCGCCTACCACGACGCGCTCACCGGCCTGCCGAACGGGCGCATGTTCGGCGAGACGCTCGACGCCGCACTGGTGTCTGCTGCCGCAAACGGCTCGTCACTCGCGGTGCTCTTCTGCGACCTGGACCGGTTCAAGACCGTCAACGACAGCTTCGGCCACGCGCAAGGCGACCAGCTGTTGCGCCTCGCCGCGGCTCGGTTGAGCGGCTGCACCCGGCAGGGCGACCTCGTGGCCCGCCTCGGCGGCGACGAGTTCACCGTCCTGCTCAGCGATCTGAAGGACGACGACGAAGCCGTCGCCGTCGGCGAGCGGATCCTCGATGGGCTGCGCCAGCCCTTCGTCGTGGACGGTCAGGAGCTGTTCCTCTCCGTCAGCGTCGGGTCCGCGTTTTACCCCGAAGACGGCGAGGATGCGGACGCCCTCCTGAAGAACGCGGACGTCGCGATGTACCGGGCCAAGGCCGCTGGCCGGAACTCGCAGGTCCGCTACATGCCGGCCATGAACGCCCGAGCCCGCGATCTGCTCGCGTTGGAGACCGACCTGCACAACGCGCTTTCGCGCGGTGAGCTCCAGGTGCACTACCAGCCGGTGCTCGACGCCACGAGGCGCATCGTGGGTGTCGAGGCGTTGGCCCGATGGCCCCACCCCGAGCTGGGTTGGATCCCGCCGAGCGACTTCATCCCGCTCGCTGAGGAGAGCGGCCTCATCCTCGCCCTCGACGAGTGGGTGCTGAACGAGGCGTGCCGTCAGGCGAAGACATGGCAAGACCTTGGCTTCCCGTCGCTCCGAGTCGCGGTCAACCTGTCGGCCCATCAGTTCAGCCGTCCTTCGCTGCCCGATGTCGTGCGTTCCGCGCTCGCGGCTGCCGCGCTGGCCCCCGAGCTGCTCGAGCTCGAGCTCACGGAGACCGCCGCGATGGGACAACCTGATCGCGTCGCCGTCGTGCTCCAGGAGCTCACGAAGCTCGGCGTGCACCTGGCGATCGACGACTACGGCACCGGCTACTCGATCTGCGGTCACCTGAAGGACTTCCCGATCAGCCGCCTCAAGATCGATCGGTCCTTCGTCGCCGGCCTGCCTCTTGACCGCTACGACTGCGCCATCGTGTCGTCGACCATCTCGCTGGCGCACTCGATCGGGATCGAGGTGACGGCCGAAGGCGTCGAGGACACGGCTCAGGCCGACTTCCTGTTGGCGCTCGGGTGCGATCTGCTCCAGGGCTACCTCTTCGCCAAGCCGATGCCGGCCGACCAGCTCAACCGCCAGCTGGAGGCTCAGTTCGCGGTCTCGTAGCACCCGAGGGACCACCCTTGTGGGCGCGGGCCCGAGAGAAACGATGAGTTCCGCGTGGGTCCGCCGTCCTAGGTTCGAGTGCTGAGCAGACCGACCAGAGGAGTCCTTTCCATGAGCTCGACGACGGCCACCGCCCCGTCCCGTCCCACGCTGCTCGTCCGTCTCGCCGATTGGTCCTACCGCCGGCGGCGGCGCGTGCTGCTGGCGTGGATCGCCGTGCTGTTCGCCGCTGTCTTCGGCGCAGGCGCGTTCGGTGGCAGCTACCACTTCACGTTCACCACGCCCGGCTCGGACTCCAAGAAGGCGCAGGACCTGCTCCAGAGCAACTTCCCCGCGCGAGCCGGCGACGACGTCGAGGTCGTGTTCCAGACGCGGCAGGGCAAGTCGGTCGATGACCCCGCCGTGCAAGCGGAGATCGCCGACGTCCTC
>JBEEGB010000248.1:0-4626 GCA_041166585.1 Acidimicrobiaceae bacterium | reverse complement strand
TTCGGAACCAGCCGTCGTTGGTGAACGCGTCCACGTCGGCGGCGGGGTCGGTGTAGCCCGAGAACAGCTCGGGGCCGCGCACCTGCAGCTCGCCGGTCGTCGCGTCGAGGCGCAGCTCGACCGTTCCCGTCGGACGTCCGTCCGTGTCCCGGGCGCGCGCCGGGTCGTCGCCCGGCTGGCTCGTCGTGATCGTCGGCGCCTCTGTCGACCCGTACGTCCGCTTCACCACGCACCCGAGCCGGGCGGTGGCCTCGTCGACGAACGCGGGGGTGACCCCTGCACCGCCCGACGACACGAGTCGCAGCGTCTCGACACGTTCGGGCCGGAAGCCGGGAGCATCCATCAACGACACGAAGAACGTCGGAGGTCCGATCATGAACGTGATCCGCTCTCGCTCGATCAGCTTGAGCGCCTCCTCAGGGTCCCATCGCGGCATGAGGACCGACTTCATCGGCACGACGCCAGGGAGGAGCACGCCGTTGAGCAGGCCCGAGACGTGGGCGAGCGGCGCGGGCATCAGCACCGCGTCGTCCTCCCGCAGACCGTGCACCTCAGCCATGAGCGTGGCCTTGTAGGCGAGGCCGCGCTGCGTGTGGATCACGCCCTTCGGCGCACCGCTCGATCCGGACGTGAACAGCACCACCGCGGCGTCGTCGTCCTGGGCCAACGAGCCTGGCGCGACTGGATCACCGGCCGGCAGCGCGTCGAGGTCGAGGGAACGCGCATCGAGGCCGGCCAGCATGCGGTCCGCGTCGGCGGTCCCGGCGAGGTGGTGCACGGGCGCGGCCACCGCACCGACGCGCCAGCACGCCCGGTACGCGACGACGGTCTCGAGCCGGTTCGGTGCCTGCCATGTGACGAAGTCGCCGCGCCCGACGCCGAGCGCGAGCAGTCCGCCGGCCACCGTCGCCACCCGCGCCTCGAGCGTCGCCCTGTCGGCGCGCTGTGCGCCATCGACGGTGTCGCTGGCCGTCAGCAGCCCGTCGAGCGACACCTCGTCAAGGTGCTGCGGAGGCGTCAGCCTCGGCGATGAGCCGATCGCTGACCTCCCACAGCTCGCGCGCCTCGTCGTCGCTCTTGGCCTTCTTGCTCATGTGCCCCGGCTTGCTGCGCACGAAGTAGCCGCCGGTGTCCTTGGCGACGTCGGGCGATGCCGCGAGGTAGATCGACGTCTTCGCCCCGCTGGCCGCGCTGATCTCGAACGGCCTGATCATCTTGTTGCCGAGCCCCATCAAGCCCTTCATGTCGCCGTCCATGCCGAAGCCGCTGCGGACGGGCCCGGGGTGGCAGCAGTTCACGGTGACGCCCGTGCCATCGAGGCGCCGGGCCAGCTCACGGGTGAACAGCACGTTGGCCAGCTTCGAGCGTCCGTACGCCTCCATCGCGCGGTATCGGCGTTCGCTCTGGAGGTTGTCGAAGCGCATGCCTCTCCTCGCGTAGTGGTGCCCGACCGAGGTCAGGTTCACGATGCGCGCCGGTGCGCTCGCCTTCAGGCGGTCGAGCAGCAGCTCGGTGAACAGGAACGGACCGAGGTGGTTCACGCCGAAGGTCTGCTCGAACCCCTGCTTCGTCTCCAGGCGCTCGGTCCAGATGCCGCCGGCGTTGTTCACGAGGACGTCGAGTCGGCCCCAGCGTTCGAGCACCTCCGCGGCAGCGCGCCGTATCGACGCGAAGTCCGACAGGTCGAGGGCCACGACGTGCACGTCGTCGCTCCCGGTGCGCTCCTTGATCTCGGCCTGCGCCTCGCCGGCCTTGGTGACGTTGCGGCAGGCGAGCACCGTCGTCGCCCCGAGGTCCGCGAGGCCGACAGCCGTCTCCTTGCCGATGCCGGTGTTCGAGCCGGTGATCACGACCACAGCGCCGTCCATGGATCCCTCCTCAGGGTTGGAGCGTGCGCTCCAGGAACGCAACGGTGAGCGGCCACGATGCGGCCGCGGCGGCCGGGTTGCTGAATTGCCCGGCAAGGTGGTTCTCGAACGCGTGCCCCGCCTCCTGCTGCACGTGCAGCTCGACGTCGTCGCGCCCCTTGAACGCGGCACGGATCGCATCGACCTCTTCGTTCGGGATGAACGGGTCGCTTCCCCCGAAGTGGAAGATCGTCGGGCAGTCGATGGCACCGGCGTCGTCGAGCCGGGTGGCGATCCCCGAGCCGTAGTACGACACGATGGCGTCGGGGTCAGCCCCCACGCCGATCTCATACGCCAGCCGGCCGCCGAGGCAGTAGCCCATCGCCGCCACCTTGCGATCGCCGACCTCGGGCAACGCCCGCAGGTGGGCAAGCGCAGCACCGAGGTCGCTCGGCGCCTGCTCGATCCCCTCGGCCATGAACCGCTCCATGTAGCCGAAGGCCTGGCCGAGCGCTTCGTCGTCATGGGGCAACGAGACGCCCGGCTCGACCCGCCAGAACACGTCAGGGCAGAGGACGACGTACCCGAGCGCAGCCAGGTCGTCGGCCTTGGCCTTGAGGAAGTCGTTGACCCCGAAGATCTCCTGGAGGAGGAGTATCCCCGGTCCCTCTCCGCTGTCCGGCACCGCGACGTGGGCGGCGAACGTGCCGCCGTCGGCTGCCGTGATCGTCTCGGTCCTCGTCGTCGTCACGGCGCGTGACACTACTCAGCAGCTGAGAAGCGCACCCCGGGCCTACTGCCGGAAGTCGAACGCGACCTTGATGGCGCCGGTGTGCTCCTGGTCGATGAGGGTGCGCCAGGCATCCTGCCAGTCGTCCAACGGGAAGGTGTGCGTGAGCATGCCGCTCAGGTCGATGCGGCCGTCCTTCGCCATGTCGAGGTAGTGGGCGATGCCGTGCTTGCGCACGCCGTCGACCTCCTCGATGCCGAACGCGTTCGACCCGACCCAGCGGATCTCCTTGAAGTACATCGGGGTGAGCTCGGTGCGGGCCCACGACGAGAGGCCGAGCTGCACCATCGTCCCTCGCTCCCTCAAGACCCGGACGTTGACCTCCGACGTCGCGGGTGCGCCGACGGTGTCGTACACGACGTCGATGAAGCCGGGGTGGCACGTGGGCAGGCCCTCCCACGGCGTGCGCAGGATGCCGCCTGACCACGCGGCGAGCGCCTCGATGAGCTCGAGCCGCGGTTCGGGCCGGAACACGGTGGCGCCGTGCTTGTCGGCCAGCGCCGCTTGCGCGTCCCACGCGGCAACGACGGCGATCTCGACCGTGGGGTGAAGGGCGCGCAGGATCGCGACCGCGCATGTCCCGAGCGCGCCCGCGCCGTACACGACGGCCCTACCGCCCGGCGGCGGTGGGTTGCGGGTGATGGCGTGGAGCGACACCGCGAAGGGGTCGGCCAGCACCGCGACCTCGTCCGGCACACCGTCGGGGACGGGGATCATCATCTGCTGGTGGGCGGGCAGGCGTTCGGCGAAGCCGCCGGTGGCGTCGGAGGAGTTGCCCGTGTGGATGCCAGGGGTGAGGCGACCCTCGTGGAAGTTCCAGCAGAGGCTCCAGTCTCCCGCCGCGCACGCGGGGCACACCGGGTCGATGCCGCGCGGTCCGCAGGACAGCCACGGGTTGAGCACCACGCGCTGCCCGGGCTCGAAGCCTTCGACGGCGCGCCCGAGGTCCTCGATGGTGGCGACCACCTCATGGCCGAGCACCTGAGGGAACGAGATGAACGCGGTCATCGGGCTGTCCTCGGCGCCTTCGAAGTCCATCAGCACCTGCTTGGTGTCCGAGCCGCAGATGCCGGTCATCCGGGTGCGCAGCACCGCCCAGTCGTCACCGATCAGGTGGGGCTCGGCGATGTCCTGCAGGAACATGGGGGTGAAGGCGAGGTGGCGCAGGAGCCGGGGTGCGTCCGCCGGGAGCTGCGGCGGCATCGGGTCGGGGAACTCGCCGAACACGAGGGCCTTCATGCGCTCACTCCTTGGGTTTCTCCGCGACAGCCATGTCGGCGACGCCCGCGAGGAACAGGTCGATCTCGTTCGTCTTGAACGCGGCGACGTCCTTCATGTCCGGGCTATAGACCTCGAACCGATCGCCTTCGATCGCGTCGATGATCGCCGCGGCCACCGTCTCGGGCGGCTCGAACGGTCCGTGGTAGAGCGGGTCGTCGTTGTCCGGGAGATCCCAGATCTCCGTCGCGATCGGCCCCGGGATGATGAGCCGCACGTCGACACCGGTGTGCCACAGGTCGACAGCCAGCGACTCGCTCCATCCGCACAGCGCGAACTTCGACGCGCAGTAGGCGGCTTCGTGCGCGATGCCGAGGCGGCCACCCAGGCTCGACACGTTCACGATCACCCCGCGGTCGCGTTCGAGCATCGCGGGGAGCAGCGCCATCGTCATGCGCGCCGGGCTTGTGAAGTTGACGGTCATCACCTGTTCGACGTCGGCCGGCGTGAGGTGCTGCGCGGCGCGGCGCTTGGGGATCGCCGCGTTGTGCACCACCACGTCGAGGTGTCCGAACGTCTCCCACGCGTCGAGCACCATGCGCTCCGCGGCTTCGACGTCGCCGAGGTCGCACACCCACATCCGGTGCCCGTCACCCGGGCAGCGGTCGAGCACCCCGCGCAAGCGCTCCTCGCGGCGGGCGACAATGCCGACGGTGGCGCCCCGCTGGGCCAGCATCGGCGCCAGGGCGGCCCCGATCCCGGACGACGCGC
>JBEEGB010000247.1:0-3521 GCA_041166585.1 Acidimicrobiaceae bacterium | reverse complement strand
CGACGGACTTGCCGTTCGACTCCATGTCGAGCTGCTGCAGGTAGGCCGACAGCTTCGAGAGGTAGTGGTTGTAGGGCAGCACCGCGTGGCTCTGCGCGTCGAAGAAGTCCCGGTACCAGACGCCGATGACGCCGAGGAGCACCGGCAGGTTCCGCTCGAGCGGCGCGGTGCGGAAGTGCTCGTCGATGGTGTGCATCCCGTCGAGCAGGTCACGGAAGCCGTCGGGTCCGATGGCGATCATGAGCGAGAGCCCGATGGCCGAGTCGAACGAGTAGCGACCGCCAACCCAATCCCAGAAGCCGAACATGTTGGCCGTGTCGATGCCGAACTCCGCGACCTTCTCGGCGTTCGTCGACACCGCGACGAAGTGCTTGGCCACTGCGTCGACGCCCAAGGCCGCGGTGAGCCACTCCCGCGCCGACTTGGCGTTGGTGAGCGTCTCGATGGTCGTGAACGTCTTCGACGACACGATCAGCAGCGTCTCGGCTGGGTCGAGGTCGTGCGTCGCCTCCCAGACGTCGTTGCCGTCGACGTTCGACACGAACCGGCACTGGATCGATCGGTCGGTGAAGTCGAGCAGCGCCTGGTAGGCCATCGCCGGTCCGAGATCGCTGCCGCCGATGCCGATGTTGACGACGTTGCGGATGCGCTTGCCGGTGGCTCCTGTCCAGGACCCGTCCCGGACGCTGGCGCTGAACGCAGCCATGCGGTCGAGCACGTCTTGCACGTCCGCGATCACGTCCTGGCCGTCGACGACGAGCGACGCGTCGGGCGGCATGCGCAGCGCGACGTGCAACACGGCTCGATCCTCGGTGACGTTGATGTGCTCGCCGCGGAACATCGCCTCGGTCCGGTCTCGGAGTCCCGAGGCCTCGGCCATGGCGAGCAGCAGCTGCATCGTCTCGTCGGTGACCCGGTTCTTCGAGTAGTCGAGGAAGAGGTCGCCGGCCTCCGCGGTCAGCCGCGTGCCGCGATCGGCATCGGTGGCGAACAGGTCGCGCAGGTGCCGGTCAACGAGCTCGGTGTGGTGGGCGGCGAGCGCATGCCACGCGGGCGAGCCGACGGCGCCGGTCAATGCATGCCCTCTTCGATCACCTTCTTTTCGGCGTGACCACCGAACTGCTTGCGCATCGCGGACTGGAGCTTGTTGGCGTAGTCGGCGTTGCCCTGGGAGGCGAAGCGCGTGAACAGCGAGGCGGTGAGCACAGCCGCGGGGACACCGATCTCGACCGCCGCTTGCACCGTCCACCGCCCCTCACCCGAGTCCGAGACCCGGCCGTTGAACTCCTTCAGCTCCGGTGACTCCACCAGTGCGATCGCGGTGAGGTCGAGCAGCCACGACCCGACGACCGAGCCGCGGCGCCACAGCTCCGCGACCTCGGGCACGTCGATGTCGAACTTGTAGAACTCCGGGTGCTGCAGCGGCGCCGTCTCCGCGTCCTTCTCGCGCTCGCGCAGTCCGACGTTGGCGTCCTTCAGGATCGCCATGCCCTCGGCGTACGCGGCCATGATCCCGTACTCGATGCCGTTGTGGACCATCTTGACGAAGTGCCCTGCACCGGTCGGTCCGCAGTGCAGGTATCCGTGCTCAGCGGTAGAAGGCTCACCGCCGCGTCCCGCGGTCCTCGGCGCGGCCGCGACCCCGGGGGCCAGCGTTGCGAAGATCGGCTCCAGCCGCCCGACGGCCTCGTCGTCGCCGCCGATCATCAAGCAGTAGCCGCGCTCCAGTCCGAGCACGCCGCCGCTGGTGCCCACGTCCACGTAGTGGAACCCCTTCGGGGCCAGCTCCTCGCCCCGGCGGATGTCGTCGCGGTAGTAGCTGTTGCCGCCGTCGATGATCGTGTCTCCGGGCTCGAGCAGCGGCACCAGGCCCGCGATCGTCGGGTCGACGACGGCGGCGGGGACCATGATCCACACGTTGCGCGGAGGGCTGAGCTTGGCGACGAAGTCGGCCAACGAGTCGGACGGGGTCGGCCCCTCCTTGGCCAGATCGGCGACCACCGCCGGAGTCCGGTCGTAGATCACGCAGTCGTGGTCGCCGCGGGTGAGCCGCCGCACCATGTTGGCGCCCATGCGTCCGAGGCCGATCATCCCGAGTTGCATCTGGTGCTCCGTTTCGTGTCTCGCCGCCTGGTGGACGCCGCCACAATGCCCCAGCCCGGAGGGTGCCTGCTCCCGATCGCGGGATGATGGGACCCTTGGGCTCGATCGCGCGCTACGACTACCGCCAGTTCGTCCTCGACGAGCTCGTCGCCGCGAAGGCCGGGCGCACCGTGTCGGTCTGCTTGCCGGCCCGTGACGAGCGCTCGACCATCGGCCCGATCGTGGATCAGGTGCACGGGCATCCGCTGGTGGACGAGGTGCTGGTGGTCGACGACCACTCGACAGACGGCACCGCGGAGGCTGCGGCCGGCGCGGGCGCGCGGGTGGTGCGCGCCTCCGAGGTGCTCGTGTCGCATGGCGACGGACCGGGCAAGGGTCAGGCGCTGTGGAAGGCGACAGCCGAGGCCACCGGTGACCTCATCGCCTTCCTGGATGCGGACGTCCGCGACTTCTCGTCCCGGTTCGTGGTCGGGTTGCTCGGACCGCTGTTGCTCGATGAGCGCCTCGCCTTCGTGAAGGCGTTCTACGAGCGGCCGGGCGACGGCCACCCGCGTGGCGGCGGGCGCGTCACCGAGCTGGTGGCCCGTCCCATCCTCCACCTGCTCTTCCCGCACCTGGCCGAGGTGGTGCAGCCCCTGGCCGGCGAGTTCGCCGCGCCCCGGGCAGTGCTCGAGCAGCTGCCGTTCGTGGAGGGCTACGGGGTCGACATCGGACTCTTGATCGACGCGGCGGCCCGCTTCGGTGTCGACCGCCTCGCCCAGGTCGACCTCGGGGTGCGGGTGCACCGCAACCGCCCCCTCACCGACCTCGGCCCGATGGCCACCGTCGTGCTCATGACCGCGCTGCGTCGAGCCGGCATCGACCAGGTGCCCGACCACGTGCTGCTCGACCAACCCGACGTGCACGCCGTCCCCGTCACCTACGCCGAACGCCCCCCACTCGCCACCCTGAGCCGCTGACGCCCCACCCCCTGAGCGAATGTTGGATGCGAACGGTGCGTTTTCGCGCTCTTTTCCTCCGAAGTTCGTGGAGGGGCGCGGAGGTGGACGGGAATCGAACCCGCCGGCGTGGGATCGCCACGCCCACCCGCTTTGAAGGCGGGGGCTGCCACCAGGTCAGCTGACACCTCCGCAACGGAACGTAGTTGGTCAGTCGGTGCGCTCGCTGAGCGCCACGAGCACGTCGTCCACGATCTCGCTCGGTGGACGGTCAGCGTCGACCCGGATGTCGGCGACCTCGGCGAACGACGCGGAGCGAGAGGCCGACTGCTCGCGCAGCTGTGCTCGCGCGTCCGCGTCGACGGGCCGATGCTGCTCGGTGTCCACGCGCCGGGCGAGCTCGTCGACGGCAACCGTCAACCAGACGACGTCGGCTTCACGGCGCAAGAGCTCGCGAGACGCGGGATCGTCGACGACCGA
>JBEEGB010000246.1:0-5553 GCA_041166585.1 Acidimicrobiaceae bacterium | reverse complement strand
GAGCGTCGATGTCCACGGCGATGTCGGTGCACCCGATCACCAGGTCGCTCCTACCCGGCGCTGCGTCCTCGCGGATGTCGTCGAAGGTCCGGTCGTAGCCGGCGCGGATGACGGCGCCGAGGACCGTGGGATCGAACGTGCCACCGGTGAAGCGCCAGGCCTCGATGGCACGAGCGATGAGCTCGGCTGTCTCCGTCGACACCTCGGCCGGCGTTCCCGCGGTCGCGGTGAGGCGGCTGATCTCGCTGTCGGGGAGGAACCTGCTCCAGAGCCGCTCGAGCTCGTCGATGCGCTCCGCGGCCCAGGCCGCGAGCCCGGGCGGGCCGTCCACCACCACGACGTGCGCATCGGTGCCCATCGCCCGAAACCGCAGCTCGTCCATCGAGCAACTGTGCTCGGCGATGATCAGAGCCGGCTGAGCACGACCTGGGTTCTTGCTCAGCGACCGCCGGGGAGCCGCAGGCTGTAGCCGACGCCGCGCACGGTGTGGATCAGCGGTGGATCGACGTGGTCGATCTTGTGGCGCAGGTAGCTGATGTAGGTCTCGAGGACGCTGGCGTTGCCGGCGAACGTGTAGTCCCAGACCTTCTCGAGGATCTGCTCCCGCGTCAGCACCCGCCGCGCGTTCGAGAGCAGGTAGTGGAGCAGCTTGTACTCGGTCGGGGTGAGCTCGATGAGCTCCCCGGCACGCCACACGTCGCGTGTGTCCTCGTCGAGATCGAGATCGGCGTAGCTCAGCTTGCTCGGGCCCGGCCCGATGCCCGACGACCGCCGGAGCACCGCCTTCACCCGCTCGATGAGCTCCTCGATGCTGAACGGCTTGGTCACGTAGTCGTCGCTGCCGAGCCGGAGACCCTCGATCTTGTCCTGGGTCGTGTCGCGCGCGGTCAGGAAGATGATGGGGACCCGGGTGCCCGCTCCCTCGGCCTGCCGCAGTCGGCGAGCGACCTCGAAGCCGTCCAGGTCCGGCAGCATCACGTCGAGCACGATGAGATCCGGCCGGCGACGCTCGACCGCGTCGAGCGCGGCTCGTCCGGACGCCACCCGCTGGACCTCGAAGCCGTTGTAGCCAAGGCCCATCGCGACCAGCTCGGTGATGTGCTCCTCGTCGTCGACCACGAGCACGAACGGCTCACCTTCGGGCATCAGACCACCGTAGGTGCCGCTTCGGGGCCAGCGTTGACTCGGAGCGAACTCTCAGGAACATCCCAGGATCGGCAGCGCCACCCGCGCCAGGCTGGGCACATGGGAGCGCGGTTCCGTCCGGTCACGCTGCGCATCCGCCTCGTGCTCGCGCTGGTCGCGCTCGTGACCGTTGGCCTCGCGGTGTTCGGGATCGCCACGTACGGGCTGTACGCGCGGTCGCAGTACCAGCGCCTCGACGACCAGCTCGGCAGCTCGGTCGCCTTGGTCGCGGGCGACCTCCACCGCACCGCCGGTCTCGACGCCAGCGGTGACGGTGGCTCGAGCACGAGCAACAAGGGCCAGGGCGGGCCGAACGGCGGCAAGGGCGGACCGCAGCCTCAGATCGTGGTCCCTCCCGGCACCTACGCCGAGCTGCGCGATGCCACCGGCGCCATCCTGGCCAACATCCAGCTGTCCAGCTCGACCGACCAGCCGCAGCTCCCGTCTCCGCTTCCGGCCGCGACCGGCGGGAACCGGTTCTTCACCGCTGGTTCGACGACGGGGTCCGCCGAGTGGCGCGTGCTCGTCACCGCCGACGACACCGCCCACGGCAGCACCAACACGATCGTGGTGGCCATCCCCACCACCGAGGTCACCAACGCCCTGCACCGGCTCGTGCTCATCGAAGTCGGCAGCGCGGCCGCGCTGGTCGTGATCCTCGCCTCCGGCTCGTGGCTGATCCTGCGGCGCAGCCTTCGTCCACTCGAGCAGATGGCGACCACGGCACGGTCCATCAGCGCAGGGGCGCTCGATCAGCGCGTGGCCCCCGACGACGGGCGCAGCGAAGTCGGTCAGCTCGGCCTCGCGCTGAACACGATGCTGGGCGAGATCGAGGCTGCGTTCCAAGAGCGGGAGGCCACCGAGCTGCGCCTGCGCCAGTTCCTCGCCGACGCTTCCCACGAGCTGCGGACGCCGTTGACGTCGATCCAAGGGTTCGCAGAGCTCTTCCGCCTCGGCGCGGACCGTGACCACATCGACCTCGAGGTGATCATGCGGCGCATCGAGGAGGAGTCGATGCGCATGAAGTCCCTCGTCGACGACCTGCTGCTGCTCGCTCGCCTCGACGAGCCCCGACCGGCTGAGCGCCAGCCGGTCGATCTCGCCGTGCTCGCCGCCGACGCGTGCAGCGACGCGGTGGCCACCGCGACCAACCGACAGGTGACCCTCGACGCGCCAGAGCCGTTGGTGGTGCAGGGCGACGAGGACCACCTCCGTCAGGCCATCGCCAACCTCGTCACCAACGCGCTGCGCCACACACCTGCTGGCACACCGATCGAGGTCGGGGCCAACCTCCGCGACGGACGCGCGGTGGTGACCGTCCGCGACCACGGCGGCGGCCTCGACGACCTCGCGCTCCAGCACGTCTTCGACCGCTTCTGGCAGGCCGACGACGCGCGCGTCGGCCGAGGAGCCGGTCTCGGGCTCGCCATCGTCGCCGCCATCGCGGAGGAGCACGACGGCACCGCGACCGCCACCAACGCCGCGGACGGTGGCGCCCTGTTCACGATCTCGCTCCCGGCGACCTTGCTCCCCGCGACACAGTCACGAGGGCCCGAAGCGTTCGACCCGGATCGAGCTTGAGGGCACGCCGGCATCGATGATGAGGTCGGTCGCCGCGTCCGCGAAGCCAGCCGATCCACAGACGTAGGCCACCGCATCAGGCGCGATCTCAGGGAGATCTCCCGCGGTGAGCCGGCCGGGTCGTCGCGCGAAGGAGGAAGGAGTCTCACGGGTGTAGACGATCGTCGTCTCCGGACCGGGCAGCTCGTCGGCGTAGTAGAGGTCGTCGGGCGTTCGCGCCGAGACGACGAGCTTGACCGCGTCGGCCCGGCCCGTTCGTCGCGCCAGGCGCAGCATCGCCATGAGCGGGACGAGGCCCGAGCCCCCGCCGATCAGCAGCGCCGGCGTGTCGCCCTGCCACACGAACCATCCCCCGATCGGCCCGCGCACCTCGAGGTCGTCACCGACGACGAGCTCGTCGTGCAGGAACGTCGACACCTCACCGCCTTCCAACCGCTCGACCGTCAGCTCGAGCTCGTTGGTCCCGTCCGGCGGGGACGCGACGGAGTACGACCTCGTCGCGGTGTAGCCGTCGGGTGCCGTGAGGCGCACGACGAAGTGCTGACCGGCGAGGTGCGTCGACGGCTCGGCGAGTGCGAGACGGAAGGTCTTGGCGCGCGGTGTCTCGTCGCGGATCTCGATCACCGTGGCGTTCTGCCACGGCGAGCGGCTCGGGACGCCGTCGGCCAACGTGCTCAGTCGCCTTGGTAGCGCTGCTCGAGCCAGGGGTCACCGCGGTCGTGGTAGCCGTTGCGCTCCCAGAACCCCGGCTCGTCATGGTCGAGGAGGCGCAGGCCGGACACGAACTTGGCGCTCTTCCAGAAGTAGAGGTGCGGCACCAGCAGCCGGGCCGGTCCCCCATGGTCCGGCGGTAGCGGCCGCCCGTCCACCTCCCACGCCACCCACGCCTTGCCGTCGACCACGTCCGCGAGGGGCAGGTTGGTGGTGTAGCCGGTGTGGCAGAGAGCGAGCACGTGGGTCGCCGACGGCAGCGGACCCGCGGCCTCGAGGAGGGTGTCGACCGAGACCCCGGTGAAGGTGATGCCGAGCTTCGACCAGCTCGTGACGCAGTGGATGTCACCGGTGAAGGTCGATGGTGGGAGGGCGTGGATCTCGTCCCAGGTCCACGTGGTCTGTCGCTCCACCTGCCCTTCGACGGTGAACGACCAGTCTGCGGTCGACAGCTTGGGTGTCGCCTCTGCCGTCAGCACGGGCCATCCCTGGCCCTCGTCGTACTGCCCCGGAGGCAGGCGCGGATCGCGCTCGCCGTGCCCGCGGCCCTGGAAGCCCCTCGTGAACCTACCCATGGTGCGTCCTCCTCGTGCTACAGACTGCCTCGATGAGCGACATCACCGACAACACCGCGGAGGGACGCTTCGAGGTGACCCGCGAAGGGCACACCGCCGAGCTCGTCTACGACGTCGAGGACGGCCGGTTGGTGCTGATCCACACCGAGGTTCCCGATGAGCTGGGGGGACGTGGCATCGGCGGCGAGCTCGTCCGAGCCGCGCTGGAGCGTGCCGCGCGTGAGGGGCTCACCATCGTCCCGTTCTGCCCCTATGCCCGGCGATGGCTGGAGAGGCACCGAGACCAGCTCGGTGGCGTCGTCATCGACTGGGACGCGAAGCCCTGAGCCCGCCTCATCCCGTCACGAGCGAACGAGACGGGCGATGGCGGCCGACGCCTCTGCCACCTTCTCCTCTGCGGTCACGCCACCCGTCGTGAGCGCGTCGGCGACGCAGTGGGCGAGGTGGTCGTCGAGCAGCTCGATCGCCACGGCCTGCAGTGCCTTGGTTGCGGCGGCGACCTGGTCGAGCACCTCGATGCAGTACTTGTCCTCGTCGACCATGCGCTGCAGGCCACGCACCTGTCCCTCGATGCGCCGGAGCCGCTTCTGGATGCTGTCCTTCTTGTCTGTGTACCCGACCATGGGCTCGTACCTCTCTAGGTGAGGTCTGCCAGCGCGTGGAAGCGCCGCAGGCGAAGGCTGTTGGTGACGACGAACACGCTCGAAAACGCCATGGAAAGCGCCGCGATCAACGGGTTGAGCAGCCCCGCGGCGGCGAGGGGGATGGCGGCGACGTTGTAGCCGAACGCCCAGAAGAGGTTGGCCTTGATCGTCCGCAGCGTCCTTCGCGACAGGCGGATCGCATCCGCGGCGGTACGCAGGTCACCGCGTACGAGCGTGAGGTCGCTGGCCTCGATCGCGACGTCGGTGCCGGTGCCCATCGCGATGCCGAGATCGGACTGCGCGAGCGCGGCGGCGTCGTTCACCCCGTCGCCGACCATCGCCACGACCTTGCCCTCACCCTGCAACCGCCTGATCACGTCCACCTTCTCGGCGGGGAGCACCTCGGCGACGTCGGTCTCGACGCCCACCTCGTCGGCGACGGTGCGTGCCGCCCGCTCGTTGTCGCCGGTCAGAAGGATGGGTGTGAGCCCGAGGGCGCGGAGCCGCGTGACCGCCTCCGCGCTCGTGGCCTTGACCGTGTCGGCGACGACCAGCACGGCGCGCATCCCGCCGTCCCAGCCGGCGAGGACCGGGGTGTGGCCCAGCGCCTCGGCGCGCTCCTTCGCGTCCCGCAGTCGCTCGTCGAGGTGCATGGCGTGCTCGTCGAGCAGCCGTTCGCGGCCGGCCAGCACAGCATGCCCGTCCACCACGCCCTGCACGCCGAGCCCCTCGAGGTTCGAGAACGCCTCGACGGCAGCGAGCTTGCCGGCGCGGTCGCGGGCGCCGGCCGCGATGGCCTGACCGATCGGGTGCTCGGAGGCGGCCTCCAGCGCACCGACGAGCCGAAGCACCTCGTC
>JBEEGB010000245.1:0-3938 GCA_041166585.1 Acidimicrobiaceae bacterium | reverse complement strand
TCCCACGGCCTCGCCTTGAATCGGTAGGGCACTGCCGTCAACGCACCGACCGGGCAGATCTGCACGGTGTTACCGCTGAAGTACGACGAGAACGGCTCGTCCGGGAACGTGTTGATCTCGGTGTCGTTGCCGCGGTTGATGAAGTGGATGAGCGGATCGCCGGCGACGTCCTTCGCGAAGCGCGTGCAGCGATCGCAGAGGATGCACCGCTCGCGGTCGAGGAAGACGAGATCGCTGATCGGGATCGGCTTCTCGAAGTGGCGCTTCTCTTCGATGAAGCGCGACTCGCCCGGACCATACGCGTAGGCGTTGTCCTGCAACGGGCACTCGCCGCCCTTGTCGCACACGGGGCAGTCGAGCGGATGGTTGATGAGCAGGAACTCGAGGACGCCGTCCTGCGCCTTCTTCGTCGCCTCCGACTCGGTGTCGACCTTCATGTCAGGCGCGACCGGGATCATGCACGCGGGCTGGAGCGTCGCTCCGCGGCCACCGTCGATGTCGACGATGCACATGCGGCACATGCCCACCGACTGCATCCGCGGGTGGTAGCAGAAGCGCGGGATGAACACGCCGTGCTCCTCCGCAGCCTCGATCACCAGCTGGCCCTTGGGCGCCGTGACGGCCATGCCGTTGATCGTCAGGTCGACGGTCTCGTCGCGGGCGTCAGACACCAGCGGCCTCCGGCGCCTTTGAGAGGTACGCGGCGCCGCCCACCTTGACGGACGTCTCGGCCGGGCCGCCGACATAGGCCTCGAACTCGTCGCGGAACCGCATGACCGCAGACGCGATCGGCGACACGGCCGACGGCCCGAGCGGGCAGATCGTGGTCTGGCGCGGCGGCCACGTGATGCCAGGGCTGATGTTGTCGCACACGTCCATCAGCATGTCGATGTCGCTCGGGCGCCCCTGGCCGGCGATGATCCGCGCCAGGATCTTCTCGAGCCACGCGGTTCCCTCCCGGCAAGGCGTGCACTTGCCGCAGGACTCCTTGGCGAAGAACCGGACCACCCGGTGCGCGGCGCGCACGACGTCGGTGTCCTCGTCCATCACGACGATCGCGCCCGAGCCGAGCATCGAGCCGGCCTTGCCGACGGCACCAGCCTCGAGCGGGAGGTCGAGGTGCTCCTCGAAGAACCACGGCGCGGATGCACCTCCGGGGATGAACGCCTTCAGCGCCTTGCCGTTGCGGATGCCACCGCAGTACACGGGTCCGTAGATCACGTCGCGGAACGTCGTGACGCCGAACTCGACCTCGAACACCCCGGGCTTGTTCACATGACCGGACACCGCGAACATGCGCATGCCCTTGCTGGCCTCGGCCCCGAGCGCCGCGAACGCCTCGCCGCCGTTGATCATGATCCACGGCAGGTTCGCCAGCGTCTCGACGTTGTTCACGATCGTCGGCTGCTGGTAGAGCCCGATGGCAGCCGGGAAGTACGGCGGCTTGAGCCGCGGCATGCCCCGCTCGCCCTCGAGGCTCTCGATGAGCGCGGTCTCCTCGCCGACGATGTACGCGCCGGCACCCCAGTGCAGGACGATGTCGACCGAGAAGTCGGTGCCCAAGATGTTCTTGCCGACGTAGCCGGCGGCGTACGCCTCGTTGAGCGCCGCTGCGATGCGCTCCTGCGCCAGGGCCATCTCGCCCCGCACGTACAGGAACGCTTGCGAGCACCCGACTGCGTAGCAGGCGATGAGCGCGCCCTCGATGAGCTGGTGCGGATCGCGCTCCATGAGGAGCCGGTCCTTGTACGTGCCGGGTTCGGACTCGTCACCGTTGACGACGAGGTAGCGAGGCCACACCCCTGGCGGGCAGAAGCCCCACTTGACCCCTGCCGGGAACCCGGCGCCGCCGCGGCCGAGCAGGCTCGCCGTCTTCACCTCGGCCATGACCTCTTCGGGCTTCTTCGCCATCGCGAAGCGCAGACCGTCGTAGCCACCCGTGGCGAGGTAGCGAGCGATCGTGTGCGAGTCGTCGAACCCGAAGCGGGTCGTGATGATCGGCTTGGCGTCGCTGATGGTCACGGCTGGGTCTCCGCTCGCAGGGCCGGTCGACCCGCGCTGATCCACTCCGGCTCGGTGCCGCCCGTCGGCGGCGAGACGCCGGCGGCGCGCTCGACGGGGATCGACTGACGCACCCGCGCCAGCGTGCCGTGCGGCGGGATCTCCGCCTCGCGCTGACCAGCGCGCAGCTCGCCGACGAGCGCATCGAAGTCCTCGTTCGACACCCGGTGGAAGTAGCGGTAGTTCACCTGGAGGCAGGGCGCCTCCGTGCAGGCCGCGATGCACTCGTAGCTCTCGAGCGTGAACGTGCCGTCATCGGTCGTCCCGCCGTGCTTGATGCCGAGCGATTCCTCGGCGTGGTGGAGGAGCTCGTCGCCGCCGTTGAGGAAGCAGCTGATCGACGTGCAGACGTTGACGACGTAACGACCGACGGGCTCGCGCTTGAACATCTCGTAGAAGCTGGCCGTCCCGAGCACCTCGGCCGGGGTGAGACCGATCAGCTCGGCCACGTGCTCCATCGCGTCGTCCGCGAGGTAGCCGTCCTGCTCCTGCGCGAGGTGGCACAGCGGGATCGTGGCCGACTTCGCGACGGGATAGCGACCGATGATCTCGCGCGCGAGCTCCTCGTTCTCCATGTTGAACCGCGCCATCTATCTGTCCACCTCGCCCATGATCGGGTCGACCGAGGAGATCACCGCGACGCCGTCGGCGATGAGACCGCCTCGCATCATGTGCGGGAGGGTCTGGAGGTTGACGAAGCTCGGGCCACGGATGTGCATCCGGTAGGGCTTGGCCGAGCCGTCCGACACGATGTAGCAGCCGAGCTCGCCCCGGGGCGACTCCACGGCGACGTAGACCTCGCCCTCGGGCACCTTGAAGCCCTCGGTGAAGATCTTGAAGTGGTGGATCAGCGCCTCCATCGACTCGTCGATGCGAGCACGAGGCGGAGGCGTGACCTTCTTGTCTTGGATCCGGTAGTCACCCTCGGGCATCAGGTCGAGGATCTGCTCGATGATGCCGAGGGCCTCGCGGATCTCCTGGAGGCGGATGGCGTAGCGGTCGAACGTGTCCCCGTAGGTGCCGACGATGACATCGAACTCGACCTGCTCGTAGTAGAGGTACGGCAGCTCACGACGCAGGTCCCACGGCACGCCGGTGGACCGCAGGATCGGACCGGTGGCCCCGAGCGCGATCGCCTCTTGCGCGGTGATGACCCCGACCCCCTGCAGGCGCTCGCGCCAGATCGGTTGGTTGGTCATCAGCACGTCGTACTCGTCGAGCCGCGGCGGGATCATGTCGCACAGCCGCAGCACGTCGTCGCGCCATCCATCCGGCAGGTCGGCGGCGACGCCACCCGGCCGGATGTAGTTGTGGTTCATCCGGAGGCCCGTGACCTTCTCGAGGAACCGCAGCGTCTCCTCCCGCTCACGCCAGCCGTAGAGCATCATCGACACCGCGCCGAGGTCCATGCCGTTGGTGGCCATGAACAGCAGGTTCGACGACACCCGGTTCATCTCGGTCATGAGCATGCGGATCCACTGCGCACGCGGCGGGATGTCCTGATCGATGCCGAGCAGCGTCTCGACGGCCATCGAGAAGACCAGCTCGTTGAAGAGCGGCGACGCGTAGTCCATGCGGGTGACGTTGGTGGGGCCTTGGAGGTAGGTGAGGTCCTCGCCGGTCTTCTCCATGCCCGTGTGCAGATAGCCGATGATCGGCTTGGTGCGCAGCACCGTCTCGCCCTCGAGCTCGAGCATGAGCCGGAGCACGCCGTGCGTGCTGGGGTGCTGGGGCCCCATGTTGATGATCATGCGCTGGTCTTCGTCCGTCGGGTCGGACTCGAGCTCGGCCGCCTCGGCCTCGGACATGCGCAGCACGCTGCCCAGCTCGCGGAGGAGCTCCTTGGCCTGGAGGCCCTTGCGCGGCAGCAGCTCCTG
>JBEEGB010000244.1:0-5858 GCA_041166585.1 Acidimicrobiaceae bacterium | reverse complement strand
ATCGGGTGCGACGACAGGATCACCGTGTCCTCGGAGCCGATCTTCAACCACCGGTTCTCGCCTGCCGCCATGAGCGCCAGCGCCGACATCGGCTCGCCCTGCGATCCAGTGGAGATGACGCAGACCTCGGCAGGGTCGAGATCGCCGATGGCCTCGATGTCGACCAGCGCGTGCTCGGGGATGTTCAGCAACCCCATGCTGCGCGCCAAGCGCACGTTCTTCTTCATGGACATGCCGAGCGTCGCGATGGTGCGGCCGAACGCGATCGCCGCGTCGGCGATCTGCTGCACGCGGTGGATGTGGCTCGCGAAGCAGGCGATCACGATCCGCCGTCCGCGGTGGGCGTTGAACACGTCGTACAGCACCTTGCCGACGGCGCGCTCCGATCGCGAGTGGCCGGCCTGGTCGGCGTTCGTCGAGTCCGACAGCAGCAGCCTGATGCCCTCGTGCTTGGAGATCGCACCAACGGTGGCCAGGTCGGTGAGCCGGCCATCGACCGGCGTCAGGTCGAGCTTGAAGTCACCGGTGTGGAGGATCGTGCCCTGCGGCGTGTGGAACGCGGTGGCGAAGCCGTGCGGCACCGAGTGGGTGACGGGGATGAACTCCACGTCGAACGGGCCGATCATGCGGCGCTCGCCGTCGGCGACGGGGATGAGCTCGGTCCGCTGGAGGAGCCCCGCCTCCTCGATGCGGTGGCGGGCCAACCCGAGGGTGAGGGCCGAGCCGTAGATCGGGAACTTCAGCTCGCGCAGGAGGAACGACAAGCCACCGACGTGGTCTTCGTGGCCGTGGGTCGCGATGCAGCCTTCGATGCGATCAGCGTTCTCGCGCAGGTAGGTGAAGTCCGGGAGCACGAGGTCGATGCCCAACATGTCGATGTCGGGGAACATGAGCCCGCAGTCGAGGAGCATGATCCGCCCCTCCACCTCGATGCAGGCGCAGTTGCGGCCGATCTCTCCGAGGCCTCCGAGGAACGTGACGCTGACGGGATTAGCCATTGAGACGTGCATACACCTCGCGTGCTCGGTCTTCGGTGCCAGCGGGAGCCGGGCCCAGTGGCAGCCGGCACTCCCCCACCCGGAGCCCGAGCGTTCGCATCATGGCCTTCACCGATTGCGAGAACACGGATTCGTTGGAGTTCTGGAACGCATAGGACTCGCCCATCTTGGCGTTGACCTCGCGCGCTCGGGCGATGTCGCCCTTGTCGAACGCAGCGATCATCTCGCTCATCTGGACGCCGCACCAGTGGGTGCACGTCCCGACGACACCGACGGCACCGACCGAGAGCAGCGGCAGGGTCATGCCGTCGTCGCCGCTGTGGAGCTCGAAGCCCTCACCGAGCTCAGCGACGAGTCGAGCCGCCGCCGGCGGATCGCCGGTCGCGTCCTTCAACGCAACGATGTTCGGCACGTCGCGGACGACGCGGACGATCACGTCGTGGGCGATGCGCCGGCCGGTGCGGATGGGCACGTCGTACACCATCATCGGCAGCTCGGTGGCCGCGGCCGCGGCGCGCAGGTGCGCCTCGATCCCGGACTGCGGGGGCCGGCTGTAGTACGGGCCGACGACGAGCACGCCGGCCGCGCCGCACGCGGCCGCCTGCTTCGTGAGCTCGACGGTGTGGCGGGTGTCGTTGCTGCCGGTCCCGGCGATGATCGGGATGGTGACCGCCTCGCTCACGGCGCGCCACAGATCGAGCTTCTCGTTGTCGGACAGCGTCGGGCTCTCGCCCGTCGTGCCCGCCACGACCAGCCCGTCGTTGCCGTGGTCCTGGAGCCAGCGAGCCAGCTCGGCGGCGGCGTCCAGATCGAGCTCGCCGTTCGTGTCGAACGGTGTGACCATCGCCGTGAGCACAGCACCCCAGCGGCCGGCCATCACGCGCTCACCTCTTGGGACCGCTCGATGCCGAGGGTGTTGAGCAGGTCCTCGTGCAGCTGGAACCACACCGTGTGGTACGAGTCGATCAGCGGCTTCGTGAACCACTCGGTGGAGCCTCTGCGCAGCTTGTTCAACGCGTCATCGAGGCGACCGCGGTAGCCGTCGTAGCGGTCGAGGGTGGCCTCGAGCTCGGCCAGGATGGGCCCGACCTGGACGTGCAGATCGTGGAGCCGGTCGATCACACCCGAGTCGTACGCGTGGTCGGCGTGGTCGTTGATCGCGTCGCCTCGCATCTGCCACGCGGTGCACACCTCGAGCAGCTCACCGTTCAGCGCGAGGAACTGGCGGTAGGCGTTCGCCACCTCGTCGCGGACGCCGGCCTCATCGAGCTCCTCGGCCAGCAGGCGCTCCTGCTCAACGCGGCCGTTCGGTGTCAGCTGCCAGCCGGTGAGCCGGCCCTCTCGGTGAACGACGAGCCCTTCGTCCTGCAGCTCGTCGAGGTGCTTGACCACGTCGTCCTCGGCAAGACCGAGCAGCTCGGTCAACGGGTCAACCTCGGCAAAGCCCTTCAAGCGCAGCCCGTGGAGGACCAGCAACCTGGTGTCAGAGCTGCGGGACATGCGACGAACCTTACCGTGACCGCGCTCGCGCCTACTTCGATGATTCCGCCTCGCGGACGATGGCTGCAGCGAGCACGTCCGCCGTCTCGGGACGGTTCGCGAGGAAGAGCGTCGGTTCGATGAGCTCGAGCTCCATGAGCAGCGGCCCGTCGTCGGTGTCGACGACGTCCACGCGGGCGTACAGCGGGAGCCGCTCCGGCACGGCCAGCGCGGCCTCGGCCAGCGCGACCTGAGCAGGGGTCGGTTCGACTGCCTGCACCGTCGCCCCGAGGTGCTCCTGGGTGCGGTAGTCGCCTGGGGCAGGGACCTTGTGCACCGCGTGCTGGACCACACCATCGACGCAGATGAGCGACGTCTCACCGCGCTCGATCGCGGTGATGTAGGGCTGCACGAGCGCATCGCTCTCCGCGGTCAGCACATCGAGATCGGCCTGGGTGGCGTCACGGGTCGTGCGCTCCGCACTCACGGACACCGCCGGTTTGACGACCACGGAGCCGGCCGGGAGGACCCCGGTCTCACCCCTGCGCACGAGCGTGGTGGGGACGACCGGCAGGCGCTGCGCAGCCATCTCGAGCAGGTACCCCTTGTGCGCGTTCCAGCGGATCGTCGCCGCGTCGTTGCGCAGGCGGGTGACGGCGCCGACGTGCCCGGCCCATCCGAGGAAGGCATCGATCCGCCGGTGGTAGTCCCACGTCGAGCGGATGACGGCGATGCCCACCGAACCCCACTGCACGCTGGGATCGTCCCAGCAGACGAACGCGGTCGACGCACCCCTCGCGTTGAGCGCCGACGCGAGGAGGTGGTCGTCCTGCCAGCCCTGCGCCATCCCCGCGTAGGTGACCAGCGCGACGTCGAGCGCCGGGCTCACGCCTCGAGCTCGAGGAGCAGGTTGGGCAGCTCGTCGAGCGATGCGATCGAGCGGTAACGCGGGTGGGCGACGAGCCACGCCTCGTCCACGTCCTCCTCGTGCGCCCAGGTGAGCGGGTACGGCACATGCACCGCCCACCCGCCCAACGCGAGGACGGGCGCGATGTCGGAGCGAGGCGAGTTGCCCACCATGAGGAACCGGGCCGGGTCGAGCTCGTGGCGGCGCAAGACTCGCTCGTAGGTCGGCTCGTCCTTGCGGGCCACGATCTCCACCCGCTCGAAGCGATCGCCGAGGCCCGACCGGGCCAGCTTGCTCTCCTGGTCGAAGAGATCGCCCTTGGTGATGAGCATCACGGGATGGGTGGCGCTGACCGCGTCGACCGCATCGGCCACGCCGTAGAGGAGCTCGACCGGGTGCTCGAGCATCGCCCGACCGGCGTCGATGATCGTCTGCACCTCCCGACCGGTGACCCGTCCGTCCGACAGCTCCACCGCCGTCTCGATCATCGACAGCGTGAACGACTTCACGCCGTAGCCGAACAGCGAGAGGTTGCGCATCTGCGTGGCGAGCAGGCGCTCGTCGAGATCATGCTCCTCCACGTACGGGAGCATCAGCTCGCGAAAGCGGTCCTGGGTGACGTTGAAGACCGACTCGTTGTGCCACAGCGTGTCGTCGCCATCGAACGCAACCACCTCGATCATCGCTGCAGCCTGCCACCTCCCAGCACCGGTCCCCCCACCCCTTTGCCCACTGTGGACCCTGAGCCGTGTCCCGACACGGTTGAGCGTCCACTGTGGAAGCGTGCGCGGGTTCTGCGGACGTTCAGCCGTGATTGCGACGGTCGAGCGTCCAAAGAAGCGTGCACCTCATGGACGTCGCGGCAGAACCGTCACGACCCGGTACGGGCTAGTCCGCGTCGGCACCACAGGATGACGCGACCACGTCATCAAGTGGCCGCGATCGCTCTCCGATGAAGCCCCTGTCCCCGCGCACCAGCGCTCGGGATCGTTGAGAGAACGGAGCCCACGGCCATGATCACCCCCACCTACGACTTCCTCGCCACCGCCCTGCGTGCCCGCTTCGGTGACGATGAGCGTGGAGCTTCTCTCGTGGAGTACGCCCTGCTCGTGGCGCTCATCGCGGTCGTCTGCATCGTGGCGATCACCTTCCTCGGAACGAGCGCGTCCTCGAAGTTCGACACGGTCGGCTCATCGCTCAACTGAACGCGGTCTACGACGGCGCCAACGCCATCCACCGCTAGGGCTCACGGCGAGGCCGAGCTGTCACAGCACCCAGGCATGGTTACGAGATGGGTGCTTCGTCGTCTCGCCAGCCTGTCGCGTCGCCCTGCTGGGTGCACGTCCAGTTCCGCGAGGCGGTCGTCCGCGCGCACGGCCATCGCGACGCGCCGGCGGCCGTCGAGCACTCCTTCGTATCCACCTGGATGCGGGTGCACGACGACGAGCTGCTGTTCGGCGTGGATGACGAGGTGTTCGAGCGATGGGCCGTCGGGGTTGTCGAGACCGTGCACTGGACGCTCGAAAGGCCGGCGCGGCCCGCGGCATACACGGTCGAGGAGAAGCGGCAGGCCCACCCGAGGGCCTATGAGCGGTGGACTGCGGAGGAGGACGCCCAGCTTCGGGTCGAGTCCGGTCAAGGCCTCGAGATCGACGACATCTGCCGACGGCACGCGCGCAACGACGGCGCCATCCGGTCACGACTCCACAAGCTCGGGCTCACGACGGAGGAGCCTCGACCGTCTGGCGCGACGGCGAGGAGGGTAGAGGCCGTGACATGACCGATCCGAAGGAACACGTCGAGCGCACCGGGTCCGGCGGGAGCAGCGACGGCGACGAGCAGCCCGACGACACGGGAGCGACGGGCAAACGAGGCGACCTCGCCGAAGCCACGGGTGAGCAGAAGGCAAAGATCAACCGGGACGACGAGTCGCCCGCCTGACCTCAGACGGCGACTTCGCCCTCCGCGAGCTGGAACATCTCGTACTCCTCGCCGGTGTCGGCCCAGTCCTCGAACTGGATCACGCCGAGCTCCGTGAACTTCGTGCGCAGCCAGCCCTCGTTGGCGTCGAGCAGGCCGAGCTTCTTGCAGTTGGGGACGATCTTGGAGAAGAGCATCTGCTGGAACAGCTGGCGCTGCGGGGCCTGCATCACGAGGGGGAGCACTTCCTTCGTGTCGATGCCCATGCGGTCCCACACCTCTTGCTGGAGGAAGCGGTCACGCATGCGCACGGCGGCCTCGAAGGCGAACTCCTGACGCTCGAGCAGCTCGGGCGCGGAGAGGTCCGCGTAGTACTCCTTCAGCGAGAGCACACCGAAGGCGACGTGGCGGGCCTCGTCGCTCATCACATAGCGGAGCAGCTGCTTGAGCAGCGGCTCCGTCGTGAGCTGGTGGATGAAACCGAACGCCGCCAGCGCGAGACCTTCGACCATGATCTGCATGCCGAGGTAGGTCATGTCCCACCGGCTGTCGTT
>JBEEGB010000243.1:0-3379 GCA_041166585.1 Acidimicrobiaceae bacterium | reverse complement strand
GTGCGAGGGCTGGTGGGCCGCCGCTGCCTCGTGGTGGCCACCATGAGCCGACCGCCATACCGCGGCGTCACCGTCGACGGGCTGAACCGGGCGGTGCGTTCATTCGCATCCTCCACGCCGAACGCGGTGCTGGTCGACTGGCGCTCCACCGCGGTCGCGAACCCGAGCCTGATGAACTCCGACGGCGTGCACCCGACCCCGTCCGGCTACCGGCTGCGCGCACGGCTGTTCGCGCAGGCCATCGGGCAGTGCGGGTCGGGCGGCTCGGTCGGGGGCGGCGGCGCTCCTCCAGCGTCGAGCGGGGGCCCGCCTCCAGCCGGGACGCGCCCGCCGGCCAGCGGCCCCAAGCCGGGTGGCGGCGTCCGTCCCCGGAAACCGCCGCGACGCAAGCGCCACCATCGCGCCAAGCCTCCGGCGCCTCCGCCACGGCTAGGCAGCCAGTCACCCGTCGTGATCGACGCGCCGGTCTCGTTCGCCGGTCGCGGCGTCCGGCTGAGCGGCGAGCTGCTGGCGCCCGCGGGCGGGGGGCGCCACCCGGCCGTGGTGATGATCCAGGGCTCGGGCGCAGCGACACGCGAGCCGTACCGCGAGCAGGCCGAGTTCTTCGCCGAGCACGGCGTGGCCGCCCTGATCTACGACAAGCGCGGGGCAGGCGACTCGACCGGCGACGCGGACTACAGGTACTCCGAGCTTGCCGCCGACGCGCGTGCGGCTGTGGCGATGCTCCGTTCGCGCCCGGAGGTGATTCCAGCGGCGGTCGGCGTGTGGGGATTTGGCGAGGGGGCGTCGATCGCGCCGATGGTGGCGGCCGGCAATCCGTCGGTCGCGGCCGTGATGGTGGTGTCGCCTTCTGCGCTCGCGCCCGCGAGCCAGCAGGAGTGGGCGGTGCGGCGGGCGCTGGACGCGGGCGGCGCCGGTACGGGTGTGGATGCGGTATCGCGCTACTACGCCGTGGCGGGCGACGCGAGCGGGTCGGATCTCCGTCTCGACCCGGTCGGCTCGTGGCGGCACGTGTCGCAGCCGGTGCTGGCGGCGTGGTGATCGGCCGACCACCTCGTCCCGATTCACGACAGCGGCGTTGCATTGCGCTCGGCACTGGCGGCGGCAGGCGGGAGCGCGGATCGTGAGTTCCGGACCTTCGTGGGCGCGTCGCACTCGCTGGGAGTTGCGAGCGAGGGCGGGCGTGCCGGATCCGCGCCCGGATTCAAGGCGCTGGCGGCGTCGTGGGTGCGAGACCACCTCGGTCGCGGCACCATGCGGCGCCCCAGGGCGGAGCCCCTGGTGTCCACGCCCCTGCCGCCGGACTCGGGCCCGCCCGTGGTTGCGGTACAGCGGACGTCGCTGCTCGAGCGCTGGCCGGTGCAGTTGGGATGGTTGGTGCTGCCGGCGCTTGTGCTGCTGCTCGCCGGGCTGCGGACGTGGCGTCGGCGGCGCTCGGAGGAAGATCGGCCGCGCTGGTGGTGGCTCGCGGGGGTGGCGGCGCTCGACCTGCTGGCGGTGGGCGCGCTGGCCGCGGCGGTCGTTTCGATCGTCGACGACCAGGGCGAGGGCGTGGACGCAGTGGCCGGCGTACCGTCGGTGGTGCTGGTCGCGTGGCTGGTCACGCTCGCGGGCGCGGTGGCCACGGCGCTGCTGGCCCGCCGCATGCGCTCGCTTCGCAGCCCGGCCGCGGGCGTGGTGCTGGCCGGCTCGCTGTGGCTGCTGCTGGCGCTCTACTGGTTGATATGAACCGGCTTATCTCGGCGGCCGTTGGGGTAGAGTGCTGACGCTGTAAAAATTTCGAATACCGAGCGTCGTCTCAGAGGGAGAGAAGGCACTCAGCGATGGCGTACCCCACGTCGATTCCCCATAGCCCGCTGCGCGGCTGCATGCTCGCTGTGCTGCTCGCGGCCTGCACCCTGCTGGCTCTTCCCGGCGCCGCGCTGGCCGTGCCTCCCGCGAACGATGCCTTCGTATCGGCCGAGCTCCTAACCGGGGCTACCGCGACCTCCACGGGCACGAACGTGGAGGCGACGAAGGAGACCGGCGAGCCGAATCACTACACCACCGGCGGCCACTCGATCTGGTACCGCTGGGTCGCCCCGGCGGACGGCGTCGCGACGGTCGACACGCAGGGGAGCAGCTTCGACACGACCCTCGCGGTGTACACAGGGCTGACCGTCGACGGACTCACGCCGACTGCCTCGAACGACGACTACTACGGGGCCACCAGCCGGGTTCGCTTCGGCGTGACGGGCGGTCAGACGTACATGATCGCCGTCGACGGGTACTACTCCTCGCGTGGCTCGGTGACGCTGCACGTGGCGTCGGGACCTTCGCCCGCGAACGACGCGTTTGCGGGAGCCCAGACGCTCGCGGGCGAGCAGAGCTCGGGCACGGGAGAGAACGCGAACGCAACCACGGAGCCCGGCGAGCCGTACCACGGCGGCTACGGACAGCGGTCGATTTGGTACTCGTGGACCGCCCCCTACACCGGCGCAGCAGCCGTCGACACGGCCGGCAGCAACTTCAACACGGTGCTCGCCGTCTACACCGGCGACAACGTCGCGTCGCTGATCTCCGTCGCATCGAACGACAACGCCTCGAGCGTTACCACCACGAGCCGCGTTACGTTCCGCGCGACCGAGGGAGTCACATACCGGATTGCGGTAGCCGGCAACGGGGACATCGGCGGCAGCGTGGCTGTGAACCTTGTCCTGCGCGCGCTCCCCGAGAACGACCTGTTCGACAACGCCACCGCACTCCCCGGCGACGCCGACCTGACCGTCGCGGGGCGCAACGACGGCGCCTCCGCGGAGCCCGGTGAGCCAAGCCACTACGGCTTCAATCCGGCCCGGGGATCCGTGTGGTTCAGCTGGACCGCGCCGCACAGCGGGTCGGCCACGATCAATGCCTCGAGCAGCTTCGGAACTGTCGTCGCCGCGTACAGCGGGACGCAGGTGGGCGGCCTGACGCGGATCGCCAACCAGGCCCAGCCGGGCAACCCGGGCCCGAGCCAGATCCGGGTGCGTGTGAGCGCCGGCGTGAGCTACAGGTTCGCCGTCGACGCGCAGCCCTACTCCCTGGCGGGCGGCGGCGATTTCACCCTCTCGCTGCACCTCATCGACAGTCCCCCGAACGACGACTTCGCGGACGCCCAGCTGCTCGTCGGCGTTGCGGCGGACGTGGACGGGACTAACGTGGGCGCCACGCAGGAGCCCTGCGAGCCGATCCACGATCTGAACTACTACGACCCGTCGGTCTGGTACTCGTGGACCGCGCCGGCGAGTGGCGGCGTGACCATCGACATGGCCGGCAGCGAGCTCGACGCGGTGGTCGGGGTGTACACAGGCGACAGCTTGTGCCAGCTCAGCCGCGTCAACACCACACGCACGCTGGG
>JBEEGB010000242.1:0-2511 GCA_041166585.1 Acidimicrobiaceae bacterium | reverse complement strand
CGCGTACGCGAGCTGCTCGACGAGCTGGTCGGGGCGCTCGAGCCCGATCGGGAACCACCCGTCCCATCGCGCGGCGCGGCGCACGGGGGCCTTGTTGGGGTAGCGCGACGCCACCCAGATGGGGATGCGTGGTCGTTGCACCGGCGTCGGGAGCAGGCGGGCCCCTCCCACCTCTTCGCCCCGCCACCACCGGTCGAGGACGTCGAGGCCGCGGTCGAGCAGCAGCGCCCTCGCCTTCGCATCGAGCTCCTCGCCGAAGTGGGTGAGCTCACCGCCCGGGTCGCCTCCGACGCCGGCACCGAAGATCAGACGTCCGTCGCTCAGGTGGTCGAGGGTCGTCGCCTGGCGGGCCAGCACCTGGGGGCGGCGACGAGGAACGGGGGTGACCATGGGACCGAGCGCCACGCGCTCGGTGGCGACCGCCATCGCCGCCATCACCGTCCACGGATCCGCGATGCACTCCACCGGCTCTCGGTACAGCAGGTGGTCCCAGACGAAGACGCCGTCCCATCCCGCGGCTTCGGCCTCGACCGCGAGGTCGACGGCGAGCCGGGGCTCGGCCAGCTCTCCGAACAGTGGGATGAAGATGGCTGCGGGCATCAGCCCTCAGCGGCCCAGCGCTCGTACACGGGTGGCCATTGGCCTCGATGCGCGTACGTCGCGGTCATCGCCCGGTCGAGGTGCAGCTCGAAGAGCACCTCCTCCTGCGCACCGACGGATGCCGGTGCCGCAGCCGCGATGATCCCGGCCTTGAGCGCCTCGTCCGCGGCCGTGATGATGGCGTGACCTCGGACCATGAACTCGTCGTCCACGGCCTCCGGCGGGAACGAGTGGAGCGCGTAGCGCGGGTCGCGACGGAGGTCGTGGCACTTCGGCGACCTCTCGAGCACGTACGCCCACAGGTGGCCGTCGTGCACGACCGGGCAGAACGGGTGCAGCCGAGGTCCGCCGTCGGGCCGGACCGTGGCCAGGAAGCCGAGCGGAGGTCCGAACTGGAAGAGGAGGGCCCGACCCTTGGCCGCCAGCGCGGGTGCCTGCTGCTCGAACTCGGCCCACGTCGCCATCCGCGGTCAGCCGGCAGCGACGGGGATCCGGGTGCGGTGCCGCGGTGCCGCCGTCACCTCGACGAGATCGGCAACGAGGTGGTGGGGCGCGGCGGCGGTCACGAGCACCGAGGCGAACGTGCCCGGTCGCAGGGGCCGCTCGGTCCGGAAGTGCGCCAGCTTGTGCTGCCGGGTGCGCCCGCTCGTCACGGCCGGGTCGCGCTTGCTGGGCCCCTCGACGAGCACCTCCTCGACGCGTCCGATGCGCGCCTGGTGCCGGGCGAGCGCGCTGCGCTCCACGACGACGCGCAACCGATCGAAGCGTTCGGCTGTGACCTCGGCGGCAACGAAGTCGTCGACTCGCGCCGCCGCCTCGGTGCCCGGTCGCGGGCTGTAGATGAACGTGTACGCGCTGTCGTAGCCCGCCTCGGCGACCACCTCCAGCGTGCGCTCGAAGTCGTCGTCGGTCTCGCCCGGGAACCCCACGATGATGTCGGTGGTCACGGCCAGGTCGTCGATCTCGGCGCGGGCGGCGGCGAGACGGTTGAGGTAGCGCTCGGCGGTGTAGCCGCGGTGCATCGCCGCCAGCACCCGGTCGCTGCCCGACTGGAGCGGCAGGTGGAGGTGCTCGCACACCGAGTCGGTCTCGGCCATGGCCGCGATCGTCTCGGGACGGAGGTCCTTCGGGTGCGGGCTCGTGTAGCGCACGCGGCGGATGCCGTCGACGGCGCCGACGCTGCGCAGCAGATCGGCGAACAACGGCCTGCGCTTGGTGAGGTCGCGTCCGTAGGAGTTGACGTTCTGCCCCAGCAGGGTCGCCTCGACCACGCCGTCGGCTGCCAGCCGCTCGACCTCGGCCAGGATCTGCTCCGGGGCGCGGCTGATCTCCTTGCCCCGCACGGACGGCACGATGCAGAAGGCACAGCTGTTGTCGCAGCCGATCTGGATCGTGACCCACGCTGCATAGGGCACCTCGTGGCGGGCCGGCATGGCCGACGGGAAGGCATCGACGTCGTCGGGATCGGTCGACTCGAAGATCTCGGTGACCGGGCCGCTCGCGCGCGCCTGGTCGAGCAGCAGCGCGGCGCGGTGGACGTTGTGCGTCCCGAACACGACGTCGACGTGCGGAGCCCGCTCGCGGATGAGGTCGCGGTCCTTCTGGGCGAGGCAACCGCCCACGACGATCCGCATGCCGGGGCGGGCGTCCTTCACCGACTTCAGGTGCCCGAGGTTGCCGTAGAGGCGGTTGTCGGCGTTCTCGCGGATGCAGCACGTGTTGAGCACCACGACGTCCGCGTCGTCCATCCCGGTCGCCGGCTCGAGGCCCTCGGCTTCGAGCAACCCGGCGAGGCGCGCCGAGTCGTGCTCGTTCATCTGGCACCCGTACGTTCGGATGAGGTACCGCTCGGTCACCGGGTCAGGCTACGGGGTCTCGCCTCGAGCGACGGAAACCGCGCCCCTCGACAGC
>JBEEGB010000241.1:0-4158 GCA_041166585.1 Acidimicrobiaceae bacterium | reverse complement strand
GCGCTGGTCGGCGAGAGCGGTTGCGGGAAGTCGACGTTGCTGCGGGCCATCGCCGGGCTCCACGAGATCGACGAGGGGTCGATCATCCTCGGCTCGGGTGGGCGACCACAGATGGTGTTCCAGGACGCCGGTGCCTCGCTCACCCCATGGCTCAGCGTGGGCGAGCTCATCGGAGAGCGGCTCCGAGCCGAAGGCTGCTCCAGGAAGGAGCGCGGAGCACGGGTCGAGGCCGCGCTGAACCTGGTCGGCCTGCCGGCGGAGGTGGCGATGGCCAAGGCCGCGCAGCTGTCAGGGGGACAGCGTCAACGCGTGGCGCTGGCCCGGGCCACCGTCATCCCGCCCGAGGTGCTGTTGTGCGACGAGCCCACGAGCGCGCTCGACGTCTCCTTGGCGGCGACCGTGCTGAACCTCCTCGGTCGTCTTCGCCGCGAGCTGGGCATGGCGACGTTGTTCGTCACCCATGACCTCGGCGCGGCACGCGTCGTCGCCGATCGGATCGCCGTGATGTACCTCGGACAGATCGTCGAGGTCGGTCCCGCGGACATGATCACGTCGGATCCGGTGCACCCGTACACCAAGGCGCTTCTCAGCGCGGTGCCGGGAGCGAAGCTCGGTCAGCGGGTGCGGCTCGAGGGCGAGCCGGCCAGCCCGATCGACCCCCCGACGGGCTGCTCCTTCCACCCCCGTTGTCCCTTCGTGCAACCGGCGTGCAAGACCGACAGCCCCCTGCTGGTGAAGCAGCTCTCGGGGCGCCGGGTCGCCTGTCCGGTGGTGACCTGAATGGCGATCGCAGAGCCCTACATCGCGGCGCCGGCCGCCAGGTTCCGGACGACCCGCACGAGTCGCCTCAGCCGGGTGTCGTGGGCTGACCGCGCCGCCATCGGGGCGCTGATCGGTGTCACCGTGCTGGCGTTCGTGGTGCCATGGATCGCACCCCACAGCGTGACGATCCCTGCCGGTCCTTCGATGTCGAAGCCGTTCGGGCACTTCCTGCTCGGCACCGATGACGTCGGGCGAGACATCTTCAGCCGCGTGCTGTTCGGACTGCGCGCCAGCTGGTTCGCGGCGCTCGGGGTGATCGCCTCCGGCGTCATCATCGGCGGGATCATCGGCCTGGTGGCCGGCGCGACCGGTGGGTGGGTCGACAGCATCCTGATGCGGGTCACCGACATGTTCCTCGCCCTTCCCGGCCCGATCCTGGCGATCGCCGTCGTCGCGGCGCTCGGTCCGTCGCTGCAGCACACGTTGATCGCCGTGATGATCGTGTGGTGGCCGTTCTACGCCCGCATCGTGCGCGGCGAGGTGCGCGCGCTCGCAGCTCGACCGCACGTCGAGGCGGCGAGACTCGCAGGAACAGGACGCGTGCGCATCGCGCTCCGTCACCTCCTGCCCGGCGCCATCCCCGCGACGATCGTCACCGCCAGCCTCGATGTGGGGAACCTCGTGCTCACCTTGAGCGCGCTGTCGTTCCTGGGCCTGGGCGCGCCGTCACCCGCACCCGAGCTCGGCGCGATGGCGGCGCGTGGTCTGCCCTACCTGCTGGAGCAGTGGTGGGTGCCGGTGATGCCCGGGCTCGGGGTCCTCTTCCTCGCCCTCGCGGCCAACCTCGCCGGTGACGGGCTGCGCGACCTGATCGGAGAGCGCTGATGCCCATGTTCGTGCTCAAGCGCCTCGCCGCCATGGCGGGGGTGCTCTTGGTGCTCGCCGGGGTCGTCTTCACGTTGCAGCACCTCACGCCGACCGATCCCGTGCACGCGATGCTCGGGGCGAACGCCTCGAAGGACCAGATCGCCGCCGAGAACCACAAGCGGGGCTACGACAAGCCACTCGTGAACCAGTACGTGCAGTACGTGAACGGGCTGGTGCACGGTGACATGCAGGACTCCTTGCGCACCCGTCGCCCCGTCACCACCGACCTCGGTGCCTACCTGCCCGCGACGCTGGAGCTGGCCGGCTTCGGACTCATCGTCGCGGCGTTGCTCGGCGGCCTGCTCGGGTTGGCGACCGCGGCGAAGGCCCGAGGTTCCGGGCTGCTGCGCATCGTGATGCTCGGCGGTGCGTCGGCGCCACCGTTCCTGCTCGCGCTGGTCGGGATCCTGCTCTTCTACCGCAACCTCGGGTGGCTGCCGGCCACGGGGCGTTCGAGCGTCGCCGATGCGCCGACCGGACCGACGAAGCTCTTGGTGGTCGACGGGTTGCTCAACGGCCGGCTCGACGTCGTCGTCGACGCGCTGCAGCACCTCGTGCTGCCAGGGCTGTGCATCGCGATCGGCCCGGCGGTGTCGATCGGGCGCGTGCTGCGCTCGAGCCTCGTCAACACGCTGCGAGCCGACTACGTGCGCACGGCGAGGGCGAAGGGGCTGCGTGAGCTCGTCGTGTTGTGGCGGCACGCGTTGCGGAACTCGATCGGAGCGGCGTTGTCGATGGGCGGCCTCCAGGTCGGCCTCATGTTCGCGGGCGTCGTCGTGATCGAGCAGATCTTCGCCTGGCCCGGCATCGGGCTCTACACCGTGCAGTCGATCCCTCGCTCCGACTTCCCTGCCATCGCGGGCGTGACGCTCGTGCTCGGCGCGGGGTACGTCGTGGTCAACTCGATCGTCGACGTGCTTCAGGCGCTCGCCGACCCTCGCATCGCCCTGGAGTAGGTGGGGCGGAGCGGCTGGCCTCCTCCTGGCTCGCACGGTCCGTCCGCGAGGGTGAAGACGGTCCGGCCTCTGACGACCGTGCGCATGACGCGTCCGCGCAGCGTGCGGCCGGCGAACGGCGACAGGCGGTGACGGTTGAACAGGGTGTCGGGAGCGACCGTCCACTCCGCCTCCGGGTCGACGAGGGCGAGGTCGGCATCGAAGCCGGGTGCGATGGCTCCCTTGCGCTCGAGGCGGAGCAGGCGCGCTGCGGCGGTGGTCAACCTCGACACCTGCGGGACGCTCAGCTCTCCCGTGGTGAGCAGCACCGGCAACGTGGTCTCGACCCCGCTGACTCCCATCCAGGGCGCGGAGCCCTGCTTGCGCTCGGGAGGACAGGGGGAGTGGTCGGAGGCGATGCAGTCGATCGCGCCATCACGCACGCGATCCCACATGACGCGCCGGTTCGCCTCATCCCGCATCGGGGGCGCGCAGAGTGCCACCGGCCCGAGCCGCTCGACATCGACATCGGTGAGGGTGAGGTAGTGCGGGCACGTCTCGATCGTGACGCCTCGCCAGCGGCAGGCTTCGTCCACGGCGGCGGCCGACGACGCGTGCACCACATGGAGATGCGCATCGTGCTGCACGGAGAGGGCCGCCGCCCACCTGACGGCCTCGACCTCAGATTCCACGGTGTGCCCGAACGAGGCGAGCTCGCAGTGCAGCGCGACCGGCAAACCGTGGCGAGCCGCCGTCCGCAACCCGATGACCAGGGTCGGCTCGTCCACTGCGGGGAAGTCGTCCCATCCGCTGGGGCACGCGAACGCTTTGAACCCAACGGCACCGGCGGCGACCAGCTCGTCGAGGTGGTTCGTCGAACCGGGGACGAGCCCGCCCCAGAAGGCGACGTCGACCCGGCTCGAACGAGTGGCCGCTTGCACCTTGGCGAACAAACGCGCCGCTGTCGTGGTGGGAGGGTCCGAGTCGATCGGCATGTCGACCACCGTGGTGACGCCGCCGGAAGCGGCTGCCGCGCTGCCGAAGTCGAACCCCTCCCACTCGACCCGGCCGGGCTCATCGAAGTGGACGTGCGGGTCGATCGCACCCGGGAGCACGAGCAGGCCGCCGGCGTCGATGACCTCGCACCCTGTGGTGTCGGCTCCGCCATGGTCCACGATCTCGACGATGCGTTCGCCGGCGACGATGACGTCAGCGGGGACCAGCCGTTCGCCCACGACCACGCGTCCACCGCGCACGACGAGCGTGCTCAAGGCCCGGCGACGCCCAGCTCCGCGGTGAACGCCGGCCAGACCACCGGGTCGTGGCCCGGAACCAGGCGATACCCCTTCTCGGCCGCGATCGCCTTGAGCCGGCGGATGGGTTCGATCGTGTCCTCGGGAGCGCAGTTCACGTAGCCACCGACGGCCAGCTCATCGTCGATGTTCTCCTGCAGATCTGCGGCATCGAACGCGAACACGAAGCCGGGGACGCCGAGGTCGTCCGCCAGGTCATCGGCCAGCGTGACCATGAAGCT
>JBEEGB010000240.1:0-2677 GCA_041166585.1 Acidimicrobiaceae bacterium | reverse complement strand
GAGTTCTCGAGCGCGACCTCCGCCGCGTTCTCGCCGCCCTCCAGCTCTTCCGGCGGCGGAGGCGGGTTCTCTGGTGGCGGCGGTGGCGGCGGCGGCGGGGGTGGCGGCGGAGGCTGGTAGTGGACGGCCGAACCCGGGACATCTACGAGGCAGAGGCGACCGCGTGGGCGGCCAAGCGCCACCCGGGCCACCTCGAGGCGGCACGCGACTTCGGCCGGAGCGCGAGCGGCCCCTCCGTCGATCTCGGGTGCGGGCCCGGCTGGTACGCGGGCGAGCTGGCGCCGCCGGTGATCGCGCTCGACGGCGCGCGGTCGATGCTCGAGCTCAGCCGCGTCCATGCACCGGCGGCACTGCGGGTGCAGGCCGACCTCGTGGCGCTGCCCTTTCGTCGCGTCGCGCTCGGCGCGGCGTGGGCCCGCAACAGCTACGTCCACCTCCCACGCGGCGCGCTGCCCCTCGCGCTCGCCGACCTGCACCGCTCGACGAGGGTCGGCGGAACGGCGGTGCTCTCGTTCTTCGGCGGCCAGGGAGAGGGGCGGCGGCTGTTCGAGGACGACGACTTTCCCGGCCGGTTCTTCTCGCTGTGGGAGCCGGAGGAGGTGGACGACCTCGTCACAGGCGCCGGCTTCACCATCGACGACGTGGTGCTGCGCAGCAACGAGACGGGCCATCGATCCATCGAGGTGCACGCCAGCCGGGCGCGCACGCTGCCGGACTACGTGGCGCCCGACCTCGCGCTGCTGCTGTGCGGGCTCAACCCGAGCCTGCGCGCCGCGGACGCTGGCGTCGGGTTCGTCACCGGTTCGAACCGCTTCTGGCCCGCCGCGCTCGCGGCCGGGATCGTCACGCGCGATCGAGACCCATGGCATGCGGCGCGACACGATGGGGTCGGCTTCACCGACCTCGTGAAGCGCGCGTCGGTCGGCGCGGCCGAGCTGCGACCGGACGAGTACCGCGAGGGCTTCGCGCGCGTCGAGCGCCTGGCGGCGTGGCTGACCCCGGCTGCGGTCTGCTTCGTCGGGCTGAGCGGCTGGCGTGCCGCGGTCGACGCGAAGGCGACTGCCGGCTGGCAGGAGCGGACGGTTGGTGGGCGACCCGCGTACGTGATGCCGAACCCGAGCGGCCTGAACGCGCACACGACTCCTGCTGACCTCGAGCGCCACCTGCGTGCGGCAGCGTTGCCGGCCGCCTAGGTTCCCTCGCATGGGTGTGCGCCTCGAAGCTGCTGACGAGTACCTCCACGAGCTGGGCCCGGAGCCCAACTTCAACGAGTCGATGTACTTCAACGTGTACGACCCCACCGAACGCATCGGTGGGTTCTTCCGGCTCGCCAACCGCGCCAACGAGGGCACGGGCGAGATGACCGCGTGCGTCTACCTGCCCGACGGGCGGGTCGGGTTCATGTTCAAGCGTCCCGACGTGCACGACAACGACGCGTTCGACGCGGCCGGGATGCGCTTCGAGGTGGTCACGCCGTTCGAGGAGCTCACCGTCACCTACACCGGCAAGCTCTGCATGCTCGACGACCCGCTGCAGATGGCCGACCCCAAGACCGCGTTCACCCAGAACCCGTACGAGGAGTGCGAGGTGCGCCTCTCGTTCCTCGGTCGGTCGAAGCCGTTCGGCGGCGAGCCGGACACCCCGCACGAGCGGCCGGGCGAGGAGTTCGCGAAGGGCCACTACGAGCAGCTCATGGCCGGCAACGGCTCGATCCGCGTCGGAGACCGGGAGTGGCCCATCGCAGGCTTCGGCTTGCGCGACCACTCGTGGGGGCCGCGCTACTGGCAGGCGCCCTGGTACTACCGGTGGCTCACCGCCAACTTCGGGCCCGACTTCGGCTTCATGGGCAGCCGCATCGCGCGGCGTGACGGCGAGGGGACGCGGGGCGGCTTCGTGTGGGACGGCGACGAGCTGCACCTGTGCAACGACTTCGAGATGACCACCGGTTGGTCGGGCGACGACTCCTACCACGAGTCCATCGAGGCGACGCTGCGGAGCAAGGACAAGGAGTGGAAGGTCACCGGACGGGTGCTCTCGCTGATCCCGCTCCGCAACCGGCGCAACGACCCTGAGGGCAACCTGCTCGTCACCCGGATCAGCGAGGGCATGACCGAGTGGACGATGACCTCGGGCCCCGGCGAGCTCGAGGGTCGCGTCGGCTACGGCCTGTCGGAGTACCTCGACCAGATCATCGACGAGCAACCCGTGGGGTTGGCCGAGTAGTTGATGTCGGGTGCGGTGCGGCGCCAACCGGCGTGCGTTAGGGGGCTTTGACACCCCGAACGCACGCCGGAACGAGATGCTGCGTTTCCGACGGGTGGCAGGAACGACCGTGTGCGCCGTGTTTCTGCCATACTCGCCGCATGCAGGCAACGCCCTTCAGCCCACCTCGGCGGAGACGGTCGAGGCAAGCGAGCCCACGCCACAACGTCGCCGCGCTGGTGACCCACGGGGTCGCCCCGTTCGAGCTCGGCGTGGCGTGCGAGGTGTTCGGCCTGGAACGCCCCGAGATCGTCGATCCGTGGCCCTACCGGTTCTTCCTCTGTTCCCCTGACGAGCAACCGGTGCGCACGAGCATGGGCTTCTCGCTCACCGGCATCGCGCCCTTGTCGGCCCTCGACGACGCCGACACCATCGTGATCCCGGCGTGGCACGGAGCGGCCGAGGTACCGCCCGC
>JBEEGB010000239.1:0-9629 GCA_041166585.1 Acidimicrobiaceae bacterium | reverse complement strand
GATGTCGTCGCCGACTGCGGCGGCGGACCCAACGGCGCCGCGATCGGCCCCGATGGCAAGATCTACCTCTGCAACAACGGCGGCTGCTTCGACTGGCAAGAGCTGCCCGGGATGCTGTTCCCCGGCTCACCGCCGCCGCCCTCGTGGCCCGGCCATGGATCGAACCAGCGCGTCGACCTCGCGACCGGTGAGGTCGAGGAGCTGTTCACCGAGTGCGACGGCCACCCGCTGCGGGCGCCGAACGACATCGTCTTCGACGCCGGCGGCGGGTTCTGGTTCACCGATCACGGTGTCCGGGAGGCGCGGACGTCCGACCGCACCGGCATCTACTACGCGCGCTCCGACGGCTCCTCCATCGTCGAAGCTGCGTTCGGCCTCGACGCGCCGAACGGCATCGGCCTGTCACCCGAAGGTGACCGCCTCTATGTGGCGGAGACGCACACGGGACGGCTCTGGTCGTGGCGGGTGGCGGAGCCCGGCCGGCTCGATGGCACGAACCCGCTCGGACCGGCGGGAGCCGATCTGCTGTGCGGCCTCCCTGGGTTCCAGCTGTTCGACTCGCTCGCCGTCGATGGCGAGGGCTGGGTGAACGTCGCCACGCTGGTGAACGGGGGCATCACGTCGGTCTCGCCCGACGGAGCCAAGGTCGAGCACCTCGCCGTCGACGACCCGATCACCACCAACATCTGCTTCGGCGGCGACGATCTGCGCACCGCGTACATCACCGCGTCGGCGACCGGCCGGCTGCTCATGACCGAGTGGCCCCGCCCGGGCCTCAAGCTCGCGTTCGGCTGATCGACGGTACGGTGCTCGCGTGATCCTCGAACAGCTCGACGTGACCGAGGGCGACTTCGCGGCGGGGACGGGCTGGGCGGTGAAGCCGCAGGGTGCCTGCCGGGGTGATGTGTGCGTGCCGCTGCCGGCCGACGTGCGCCGCGCCGACGGCCGCCTCGACGTGAACGTGCTGGCCGAGAGGCTGCGCATGCCGCTCGTCCACGACGAGGAGCACGCCCTTTGGGCGCTCGGCCCTGCGGCCGTCACCGGCCACGCGCTGTCCACCGCGGAGGTCCCCGAGCTCACCCTGCCCGACCTCGAGGGCAACCCGTTCTCGCTCTCCACGCTGCACGGCCAGAAGGTCCTGCTCGTCGCTTGGGCGTCGTGGTGAGGGTGCCGTGACGACCTGCCCGTGTGGCAGGCCCTGCGGGAGGAGCTCCATCCGGCCGGCGTCGAGGTCGTGACCGTGGCCCTCGACACCGGCGGCGCCGCGGCGGCTCGCCACTGGATCGAGGCTGCGCAACCGGCGCACCCGTCGTTGATCGACCAAGCCCACGTGACCGACGAGCTGTTCGGCTTCGTCAACGTCCCGAACGCGGTGTGGATCGACGAAGCAGGGATGCTCGTGCGGCCCGCGCACGCGGCTCACATCCGTCAGTCCGCACGGCGAGACATGGTGATCCCGGAAGGCCTCGGCCGCATCGGCGAGATCCTCCACGAGGTCAAGAAGATCCGCGTCGATCCCGACGCCTACCGCGCCGCCATCCACGACTGGGCGGAGCGCGGCGCCGGCAGCGACCACGCACTGTCACCGGAGCAGGTCGTCGAACGGTCGAGGCCCCGGCCGCCCGAGCACGCCGAGGCGGCGGCCTCCTTCGCGCTGGCGCAGCACCTCTGGCGCAGCGGTGATGAGGACGCGGCGGTGCTCTGGTTCCGTCGAGCGCATGCCCTGCACCCCGAGAACTGGACCTACAAGCGGCAGGCGTGGACGCTGGCCACGACTGCGCCCGGTGAGCAGAGCGACCTGCTGCAGGGGCCGACCGACCTCTACGAGGGCAACTGGCTCGATGACGTCCGCGCCGCCGGCGCAGAGAGCTACTACGAGCCTTTCGAGGCCTGAGGCGCGAGACCCTAGGCTGACCTCGGTGTTCGAGCTGGGGTCATTCAGCCTCACGGACATGTTCGAGTGCAGCGCTGCGCTGCGCCGTGTGTGTGAGGCGGCGACATCGATGGAGGAAGCGGCGCGCGCCACCGTCGGCTACCTGCGGGACAACTTCGTGGAGAAGTCCACCGGTGAGCCGTCGCTGTCGCTGGTCCGCTTCTACAAGACGCATCCCTACGACCGCCTCGAGCCCGACCTGCAGGACTACGCCAGCGCGGCGACTCCCGGGCAGACCAACCTCAGCGGGGTGCGCTGCCTCACGCTCCTGGCCACCGCCGGCGAGGAGCCGGCATGGAACAACCGTGCGCTGTCGCGGGGGCACAAGGCGATCCCTCTGCTGAGCACGGAGGCCGTCGACCGGATGCCGATGGTGTCCCGGCTGATCGCGCAGCTCGGGTTCGACGTCGCCGACCTCATCGACCACGAGGCGCAGAGCATCCACGACCTCGAGCAGCGAGCGCACAACGTCTTCTACGTGCCCGAGGCACGCGACAGCGAGCACGTGCCGGCGCAGAACGACTTCGTCATCCCGTATGGGATCCGATCGGTGCTCGGGTTCGGCGGCTTGCTCCCCGACAGGTCGCTGTTCGCCGTGGTGATGTTCTCCTCGACGCCCATCCCGCCGTTGACGGCCGACGTGTTCGCCGCGGTGGCGCTGAGCGTGAAGGTGGCGATGCTCCGCTTCGTGGACGATCGCACCTTCGAGTCGGACCCTCCTGCCGATGTCAGCGACCCGATGGCGACCGCGCAGCGCGAGCTGCGCATCAAGAACGCCGAGATCGAGACGTTCGACCAGCTGCTCGACGCCCGCAAGACCGCGGTCATGGAGCAGTCGGAGCGACTCGAGCGTGCCCTGCAGGATGCGGAGGAGAGGGCGACCGATCTCGAGAGGTCGCAGGCAGAGCTCGACTCGAGCCGGGCCCGCAAGGCTGCGATCTTCGACGGCGCCATCGACAGCGTGATCAGCATGGACTCGGACGGCAGGATCCTCGAGTTCAACCCCGCCGCCGAGGAGACCTTCGGGTACTCGAGGGATGAGGCCGTCGGTGAGCTGCTGGCTGACCTGATCATCCCCGACGGCATGCGCGAGCGACACAGTCGCGGGCTCGCGAGCTACCTGGAGACAGGCGAGGGGCCGGTGCTCAACCGTCGCATCGAGGTGAACGCCCTGCGCCGAGACGGGACGGAGTTCCCCGTCGAGCTGTCCGTCACCCCGGTCCAGGACGTCGATCCGCCGATCTTCACCGGCTACGTCCGCGACATCACCGAACGGCGTCGCGCCGAGACCGAGCTGCTCGACGGGCGTGAGCGGCTCGCCCACGTCGCCCGAACGCTGCAAGCCAGCCTCCTGCCACCGTCCTTGCCCGACGTCCCGGGCATCGAGCTCGCCAGCGCGTACCGTGCCGCGGGCGAAGGGAACGACGTGGGCGGCGACTTCTACGACGTCTTCGAGCTGGCCGACGGACGGTGGGCGCTCGCCCTCGGCGACGTGTGCGGCAAGGGACCGGAGGCTGCCGCGCTCACCGCGCTGGCTCGCTACACGTTGCGGGCCGCGGCGATGCGCTCGGCGAGCCCCGGAGCGGTCCTGCACCTCCTGAACGAGGCCATCCAGCGTCAGCACCCCGAGAGCTTCTGCACCGTGGCCTACGCCGTGCTCGATGCCGAGCGCCGTCGGCTGACGCTCGCGTCCGGTGGTCATCCCGACGTGCTGCTGGTCGGCAGCACCGGCGAGGTGACGGCGCTCGAAGCCGGTGGTCCGCTGCTCGGCCCGCTGCCGGACTGGAAGGGCGTCGAGCGCGCGGTCGACCTGGCCACCGGGGACGTGCTCGTGCTGTACAGCGATGGAGTCACGGAAGCCCGGCGCGGTCAGGACTTCTTCGGTGACGAGCGGCTGAGCGCCGTCATCAGCGACGCGGCCGGCCTCGACGCCGCGAGCATCGTCGCGCGCATCGAGACGGCGGTGCTCGACTTCGCCGGCGCCCTGTCCGACGACCTCGCCATCCTCGTGGCGCGCGTGCTGGCGTGACCACGAAGCGCCAAGCCCTCGACCGCATGCGCAAGCTCTGCCTCGCGCTCCCGGAGACGACGGAACGCCTCAGCCATGGCGCGCCGACGTGGTTCATCCGCGACAAGAAGACGTTCGTGATGTTCCTCGACGACCACCACGGCGACGGCCGCCTCGCCATCTGGTGCGCGGCTCCTGCCGGTGTGCAGGAGCTGCTCATCGAGGAGGAGCCCGTGCGGTTCTTCCGTCCGCCCTACGTCGGCCATCGTGGCTGGCTCGGCGTGCGCCTCGACGTCGAGGTCGACTGGGAGGAGATGGCCGGGATCGTCGAGGACGCGTATCGCATCGTCGCCCCGAAGCAGCTCGTCGCGAAGCTCGGGTCAGGCGAGGGCGCGTCGCAGTGAGCCGTTGAGGTCGGCGATCGCCTGCTTCATCGCATCGACCTTCGGGCCCACGGACAGCAGCGACCTCGACGCCGACGGCAGGACGCGATCGGGGCAGTCGCCGAAGCACGCCACCACATCGTCCACCCCCGCTCCCTGCGCACCCAGCCCTGGCGCGAGGAACAGGCCGCGCACGGCACAGAGGTCGACATCTTCGAGCGCGCCGTGGCCCGGCCCGATCACGGCCCCGATCGGGCCGACGTCCTCACAGCTCAGCCGCATGTTCTCGATCTCGATCTCCGACAACAGGTGCTGTTCGACCGAGCGCCCGTCGCGCAGGTGGGCCTGCTGCAACGGACGGCCCTCGGGGTTGGACGACCGGGTGACGACGAAGATCGACGCTCCGGCGGACGCGGCGCGCTCGAAGATCGAGCGCAACGCGGCGAAGCCCAGGTACGGCGTGACGGTCAGCGCGTCGACCTGGAGGCTGGCGCCGTCGCCGAGGTACGCGTCGGCGTAGGCCTCGTTCGTCGAGCCGACGTCACCGCGCTTCGCGTCGAGGAGCACCAGCACGTCCGCCGACCGGCACTCGGTGACGAGGCGGGCCAGCGCACGCATCCCGGGCCACCCGTGCCGCTCGTAGAAGGCCGACTGGGGCTTCACGACGGCGACCGAACCGGCGGCCGCAGCCACCGCGACGTCCACGAACCGCTCGAGACCCTCTGCGGTGTCTCCGAGGCCCCAGTCCTCGAGCAGCTGGCCCGCGGGATCGAGGCCGAACACGAGCGGTCCGTGCACCTCCCTGAGCCCGGCGAACCGGGCCGCGAACGCAGGCCAGGCCCCAGGCACTGGCGTCCCCCCGGTCACGACCTCAGGATACGCGTCCACGTCGACCTCAGCCCGGTACCCAGCTCGTGCAGCCGTCGGTATTGAAGCCCGCATCGGACGCAGCGATCGTGATCGACGCCTCCGCCGCGCTCATGTTGTTGTCGATGATCTCGTTGGTCGTCCCACCGAAGCCGCTGTCTCGTTCCCAGAAGCACGGGCGGCTGGAGCTCAGCGGGGACGCGTGGTACGTGCCGGGCGCGACCTCCGCGCCGACCTGCCACACACCCGGCGGGATCGGGTCGGCAGGAGACTTCATCGCGTACAGGTCGTTCGACCACTGCACGCACGACTCGGAGGTGAACCCGGCGTCGGATGCGTGGACCGTGACGATCATCGGTCCGCCGTGGCCGTAGCTGTCGGCGATCCCGTTCTGCCTCGCCCAGTGGCACGACATGCTGTGGGTCGTGCGGTACGTGCCGGCAGGCAGCTGGCTGCCCACCGCGTACTGCCCGTCGCCGAACACGGTCGTTCCACCCCGGCTGCGCACGACGCCGGCGTCGACGACCTTCTGCACCGCTTGCGCGAGCATGTCGCCGAGCATCCCGCGCCTGGCGCCGCTGGTTGCCGTGTCGGGGTACTCCTGGCCGCTCATGTCGGCGGCGCTGCGGTCGAGGATCCCGTTCGCGATCGCGTAGTCGTAGTCCGCCGACGTGCTGCCCTGGTCGCGGAGGTCGGGCGCCGATGGGTTCGTCGAGTGGAGGTAGGCCAGGGCGCGGACGACGAGGGTGGCTGCCTGCGCGACCGTGAGGTCGAGCGCCGGCCGGAACGTGCCGTCGGTGAACCCGGCGATGATGCCCGAGCCCGCGAGCTCGTTGATCTCGTTGCGCACCTGCATGTTCGGGACCGTGTCGGCATTGACGTCCCGGAACACGCGTTGCGTACCGAAGGTGCCCCCGGCGAGCTGGACGAAGCGGACGAGCAGGCTCGAGACCTGGCTGCGCAGGAGCGGATCGTTCTCGCCGAACGTGCCGTCGCCCTTGCCCAAGGAGATCCCGTAGGCCTTCAGGCAGTCGGCCGCCGGGCCCGCGTCAGCGAACGCGCCGGGATCAGCGCTGGCGCCAGCGCAGGCCGAGGTGAAGGCCGCAGCCGCCCGCGGCGCCACCGACCCGAGCGCGAGGACGCACGCGAGGGCGATGGCCGCGAGCCTTCGGGAGCGCCCCGAGCGGTGGTTGTCCATGGATCTTCATCGGCCGGCGACCTCTTTGCGTTGAGGCTGGCGCGGGGGATCGTAGACAGGGCTGACTCGGGCCCGCGAACGCCAGATCGGTAGCCTGACGGCCAGATGGCAGCGCGCACCTTCTTCATCGAGACCCTCGGGTGTCCGAAGAACCAGGTCGACTCCGACAAGCTCACGGGTTCCTTGTTGGCGGACGGCATGGTGCGAACAACCGCGTCCGAGGGCGCCGACCTCGTGGTGGTGAACACCTGCGCGTTCATCGAGGACGCCCGCCAGGAGTCGATCGACACGATCCTCGCGTTGGACGATGCCCGGCGCGACGGGTCGCGCCTGGTCGTCACCGGCTGCATGGCGGAGCGCTACGGCGCCGAGCTCGCCGCTGCCCTTCCCGAGGTCGACGCGGTGGCCGGGTTCGCCGACGCGGTGCCGGTCTCGATCGGGCGCAAGCCGAACGCGGAGGACCCCGTCCCCGCGTTCGATCTCCTCCACCTGCCGCGCCCGCGCAGCGACTCCCCGTGGGCGTACGTGAAGGTCGCGGAGGGCTGTGACCGCGCCTGCGGGTTCTGCGCCATCCCGTCGTTCCGCGGCAAGCAGCGGTCGCGCACGATCGCCTCGATCTTGGAGGAGGTCGACGAGCTCGAGGCGCGCGAGATCGTCCTGGTGGCGCAGGACCTGGCCGCCTTCGGGCGCGACCAAGGGGTGGGGGAGCGCAGCATCGTCCCGCTCGTCGAGGCCGTGGCCGCACGCGTCGACCGGGTGCGGCTGCTCTACCTCTACCCGTCCGATCTCACCGACGCGCTCATCGGCGCGGTGTGCGCCACCGGCGTGCCGTACTTCGACCTGTCGCTGCAGCACGTGTCCGCCCCGCTGCTACGGCGCATGCGCCGGTGGGGTGACGGCCAGCGGTTCGAGAAGCGCATCGCGGCCATCCGGGCCCGTGAGCCCGAAGCGGCCTTCCGGTCGAGCTTCATCGTGGGCTACCCGGGCGAGACCGAGCACGACCACGATGAGCTCCTCCGCTTCGTGGAGGAGACACGGCTCGACTGGTGTGGCTTCTTCGCCTACTCGTCCGAGGTGGGCACGTATGCGGCCGGTCTCGACGGCACGATCGAGAAGGGCCTGATGGCCGAGCGGCTGGCCGAGCTGCGCGAGCTGCAGGACGGCATCACGGCCGCGAAACGTGACGAGCTCGTCGGCCGGCGAGTCGAAGTGCTCGTGGATGCTCCCGGCGTCGGCCGTTCCCACCGTGAGGCCCCCGAGATCGACGGCATCGTGGTCGTGCCCGACGCCCTGGCGGTCGGCTCGTTCGCCACCGTCACCGTCACCGCCGCGATGGGCCCGGACGTGGAAGCCGCCTGACGTCAGTGGCGATCTCGGAGAGCTCCTTCGGGCCGTCGGCGATCGCGACGCCGGCCAACGCAGTCACGATCACGCGGCTGCTGGTGACGGTGCCGCTGCTGATGCTCATCGTCGACAAGCCGTCGTCGTGGCCGGCGGTGCTGCTCTGGATCATCCTCTGCGTCACCGACGGCATCGACGGGTACCTCGCCCGCCGGCACGGCACCACGCGCTCCGGTGCGTTCCTCGACCCGCTGGCCGACAAGGTGCTGGTGCTCGGCGCGATGGTCGCGCTCGTCGCGGCCGATCAGTTCCCCATCCTGCCGGTGGCGGTGATCGCGTTCAGGGAGATCGTCATCAGCGCCTTCCGCAGCTTCTGGGTGCGCCGTGGCCTCTCGGTGCCGGCATCGAAGCTGGCCAAGGTGAAGACCGTCACCCAGGAGGTGGCGGTGGGCTGGGCGTTGCTGCCCTGGACCGCCGACATCCGATGGCTCGGCGACGGGACGTTGTGGATCGCGTTGGTGCTGACCGTCGTCACCGGCGTGCAGTACGTCCACGCCGGCAGCCGCGCCACCCGGACCGGCGGAGCATGACGCGTGCGCTGTGAGGTCGTGGCCGTGGGCACGGAGCTGCTCCTCGGCCAGATCGTGGACACCAACTCCTCGTGGATCGGTGAGCAGCTCGCGCTCTCGGGCATCGACTCGCACTTCCAGACGAAGGTCGGCGACAACCTCGATCGCATCGTCGCGGTGCTGCGGCTCGCGCTCGAACGAAGCGACGCGGTGATCGTGTGCGGAGGTCTCGGCCCGACGCACGACGACATCACGCGCGACGCGATCGCGAAGGTCATGGGCGTGCCGCTCGAGCTCGACGAGGCAGTCGCGGTTCGGATCGAGGCCATGTTCTCGAGCCGCGGCCGGCGCATGCCGGCCAACAACATGCGCCAGGCCGAGGTGCCTGTCGGTGCTTCGGCCATCCACGATCCGCAGCCGGGCACGGCGCCAGGGCTCATCTGTCCCATCGGGGACAAGGTCCTGTACGCGGTGCCGGGTGTGCCCCACGAGATGCGCGAGATCGTGGGCGCGGCGGTGCTGCCCGACCTCCGGCAGCGCTCGGGTGAGACGTCCGCCATCGTCAGCCGCGTGTTGCGGACCTGGGGCGAGAGCGAGTCCGGTCTGGCGGAGCGGCTCGATGCGCGCATCCGGTTCCTCGACACGACGGGCAACCCGACGCTGGCGTTCCTCGCCAGCGGCATCGAGGGGCTGAAGATCCGCCTCACGGCGAAGGCTCCCGACGAGGAGACGGCACTCGCCGTGCTGGCGGTGGAGGAGGCCGAGCTGCGCGCGCTGCTGGGTGAGCTCGTCTTCGGTGTGGACGACGAGACGATGGAGCACGCGGTGGGTGTGCTGCTCAGCGCTCACGGCCTGACCCTCGGGCTCGCCGAGTCGGTCACGGGTGGGCTGATGGGTGCCCGCCTCACCGACGTGGCCGGCGCGAGCGGGTTCTTCAGGGGTTCGATCGTGTCGTACGACTCCGATGTGAAGTTCGACCTGCTCGGGGTTCCGAGGGGTCCCGTCGTCAGTGCGCCGGCGGCGCAGGCGATGGCCTCAGGGGCGCGCCGCGTGCTCGGGTCCGAGGTCGGGTTGTCCGTGACCGGCGTCGCCGGGCCCGCGGAGCAGGACGGCCAACCGGTCGGCACGGTGTTCATCGGGATCGCCCTCGACGACGTCGTCGAGTCGGTCGAGCTGCGGCTTCCCGGTGATCGACGTCGGGTCCGGGACTTCTCGGCGATCTCCGCGCTGAACCTGCTGCGCCAGCGCCTGCTCGCCCGCGGTCAGTGAGGACGGGCGGTCAGGCCGCTCGCTCGCCCGCTTCCTCGTCGTCGGCGACGGCGACGAGCGG
>JBEEGB010000238.1:0-4267 GCA_041166585.1 Acidimicrobiaceae bacterium | reverse complement strand
CGATCAGCACGGACGAGATGGCCAGCGGCCGCGTGTGCGGGCGCAGGAGCTCGCCGAGCAGCGCGCGGCTCCGGCTGCGGAGCAGGCCGGCCAGGCCATGGCCTTCTTCCTCCTCCTCTTCGACGTTGACGCCCCGCCACTCGTCGACGAGCTCGTCGCCGGTGAGGTCGAGCGGTGCGTCGGGATCGAGCTGGTGGATCTCGTCGGGTTCGACCGAGGTCATACGACTTCCACCTCCCCCGCCATCTCCTCGGCGTCCTCGCTCAGCACGGCGCGGTAGCGCGGCTCGCTGGCAAGCAGGTCGTGGTGCGTGCCGGCCGCGACCAATCGGCCGGCGTCGAGCAGGATCGACCGGGTCGCGAGGGCGATCGTGGACGGTCGGTGCACGACGATGAAGACGGTGCAACCCTCGAGCAGAGGTCGCAGGGCCGCTTGTGCTGCGGCTTCGGTGTGCACGTCGACCGCCGACAGCGGGTCGTCGAGCACGAGCACCCTGGGACGGCCGATCACCGCCCGGGCCAAGGCCAGTCGCTGCCGCTGGCCTCCCGACAGGGACAGGCCCTGCTCGCCGATGCGCGTGTCGAGACCCCATGGGAGGTCCAACGCGAAGTCGGCTTGCGCCACCTCGAGCGCGGCGAGGACCTCGTCCTCGGTGGCGCCCGGCTTGCCCATCAGCAGGTTCTCGCGCACGGACGCAGAGAACAACGACGGCTCCTCGAACGCGAAGCCCACCTGGCGGCGCAGGCTGGCGACCGTGAGGTCGCGCAAGTCGTGCCCGTCAAAGGTGACGCGGCCCTTCGTCGGGTCGTAGAGGCGGGTGAGCAAGGTGACGAGGGTGGTCTTGCCCGACCCGGTGGCGCCGACCACCGCGATGGCTTCCCCTGGCGCGACCGTGAGGTCGATGTCCTCGAGGACCGTGCGGTCGCTGCCCTCGTAGGTGAACGACACACCCTCGAAGCGCACCGCGCCGCGCGCGTCCTCGGGGAGGCAGATCGCGCCGGGCCGGTCTTTGATCACGGGCTCGGTGTCGAACACCTCGTAGACGCGCACTGCAGCGGTCTCGGCCTCGCCGGCGAGAGCCACGATCCACGCCAGCACCTCGAGCGGGAACGTGAGCATCAGCACGTAGGAGACGAACGCCACCAGACCGCCGAGCGTGAGGCTCCCTGCGCCGACGGCCAGCACGCCGGCGAGGAGCACAGCGGTGAGGGTGAGGTTGGGGATGATCCCGATCACCCACACGAATCGGGTGTGGAGGACGATGCGCTCGATCTGCGTGTCGTAGATCTCTCGGGCCTGGGCCTGATAGCCGGCGAACGCCTCGTTCCCACGGCCGAAGGCCTTGAGCACCCGGATGCCCTTGGCCCCCTCCTCGATGGTGGTGGTGAGATCGCCGGTCTGGTCCTGGATGCGCCGCACGATCCGCTGGTAGCGCTGCTGGAACCGGTGGCAGAGCACCAGCACCGGCACCGCGGCCACGAACGTGAGCAGCGCCAACGGCACGTGCAGCGTGAGGAGCACGCCGAAGATGGCGAGCACCTGCACGGTGATGAGGACGAAGAAGATGGCTCCGAAGCCGACGAAGCGCCGCATGACGCTGAGGTCGGTCATGGCCCGCGACAGGAGCTGACCGGACTGCCACCGGTCGTGGAACCCGACGTCGAGCCGCTGGAGCTGCGCGTACAGGTCGTCCCGGAGCGCGGTCTCGAGCCCGGTGGACACCAGGACCAGCAGGTACCGGCGGGAGAACGCGAGGAACACCTCCAGCAAGGCGATCGCTGCGGCCAGGAGCGCCCACCGCAGCACACCGGCGCGATCACCGTCGGCCACCGGTCCGTCGATGACCGTCTTGACGATCAGGGGGACCGCCACCATCCCGCCGCTCGAGATGATCGACGTCGTCACGATGCAAGCGATGTGGGCGCGGTAGGGCTCGAGGTACGGCCGAACCCTCCACAGGGCGCGCGAACGCCAGCCCCCAACGCTCATGCCCTCAGTGTGCCCGAGGGGCGTCGCGGGACGCGAGCGGATTTCGGCGACGGACCGAGCGGCGACCGGCGCGGCTACTTGGGTTGGGCGTTGACGGTGGCGGTGGCGTCGGTGGAGGTGTCCGCGAGGGGACTGGGGAGAAAGCCGACCGCCAGGGTGAACACGAAGGCGAGGGCGAGCGACAGCTTGGCTGCGAACGGGACGATCACCCTCGGGCCGGCGGGCGCCGTGGCCGCTTCGTCGCCTTCGTCGGTCGACATGTACATGGCCACGACGATGCGCAGGTACAGGAACGCGGCGATCACGGCCGAGAGCATCGCCACGATGGCGAGCGGCCAGGAGTTGGCGTCGATCGCCGCCCGCAGCACGTAGAACTTGGCGAAGAAGCCGGAGGTGAGCGGGACCCCGGCCTGCGCGAACAAGAAGATGGCGAACACGAACGCCAGCACCGGTTCCCGGCTGGACAGGCCCTTGTAGTCGTCGAGCGAGGTGCCCGTGTCGCCCTTGCGGGTGAGCACCGTCACGACGCCGAAGCTGCCCGCCACCATGAACGTGTACGCAGCCAGGTAGAAGAGCGCGCCGGCGATGCCCTCGGACGATGCTGCCTGCACGCCGATGAGGATGAACCCGGCGTGGTTGATCGAGGAGTACGCCAGCATCCGCTTCACGTCGGTCTGCACGACCGCCAGCACCGAGCCCACGAGCATCGTGGCCACGGCCAGCACGTAGACGTAGGGCTTCCAATCGGCGGAGAACGGCTCGAAGGCCACCAGGAACACGCGCAGCAACCCGGCGAACCCGGCGGCCTTCACCCCGGAGGCCATGAAGGCGACGATCGGCGTGGGCGATCCCTGGTACACGTCCGGCGTCCACGAGTGGAACGGGACGGCGGCGATCTTGAAGCCGAACCCCACGAGCAGCAGCGCGAACCCGGCGAGGAGCAGCGCGGGAGGATGCGTGCTGAGGAGGTCCTGCGGACGCACGGAGCCGGTGAGCGGTTGGGCCGCGCCGAGCGCCATCCGGCCGAGGTTGGTCGAGCCGGTCGAGCCGTAGATCAGCGCGATCCCATACAGGAAGAAGGCCGACGAGAACGCGCCGAGCACGAAGTACTTGACGCCTGCCTCCTGCGATTCGATGCGGCGCAGGTGCATGGCGGCGAGCACGTAGACGGCGATCGAGAGGATCTCGAGGCCGAGGAACATCACGATCAGGTCGTTCGCCGAGGCCATGATCACGCCACCGGACGCGGACAGCAGCATGAGGACGTAGAGCTCCACCCCGTCGAGCCCCTCCCGTCTGAGGTAGCCGTCGCACAGCAGCGCGGTGAGCACCACAGCGGTGCAGATCACGAAGGTGAAGAACACCGAGAAGCCGTCCACCGCGACCGCGGCCTTGACCGCGCTGAACGGGCCCTGGCCGGCGTCGGTCACCTCCCGCCACAGGGGAACCGCGAACGCCATGGAGACGAGCGCGGTGACGACGGTGCCCAGCGTGTAGAAGCCGTTGGGGGGCTTGCGTCGCGTCACTGCCGACAGGCCGAGCAGCAGCACCGCGCCGCCGATCAACGAGAGCACGGGCGCCAGCGCCCGCCACGCGACGTGCGGCGTCGCGATCGGCACGCTGCCGGCACTCTGGGCGATGGAGGCGAGCACGGAGACCGACATCAGCCACCCACCACGGCGTCAGAGGCTTCAGACGGTCCGTCGACGGGCGCCGGTTCCGGCGCAGGGGCCTCGGCGGCCGGCTGCTCGGCCGCGACGTCCGGCTGGTGGTAGCAGGTGCCACCCGGTGGCTCGCAGCTCAGCGCTTCGACGTGGGTGATCAACCTGTCGACCGATGGCTGGATGCGATCGAGCACGGGCTTCGGGTAGACGCCGAGGAACACGATGAGCGCGATGAGCGGAGCCATCACGAGTCCCTCCCGCCAGCTCAGGTCGGGCATCGACGCGTTCTCCTCGTCGGGCTCGCCATGGAAGACGCGCTGGTAGGCCCACAGCAGGTAGAGCGCGGCCAGGATGACGCCGACGGCGGCCGTCACCGTCCACCACCGACGGGTGAGGAACGAGCCGATGAGCACCAGGAACTCGCCGGCGAAGCCGTTGAGCCCTGGCAGGCCGATGGACGACAGCATCACGAGGGTGAACACGCCGGCCAGGATCGGGGCGGACTTCTGCAGCCCCTTGAGCTTGGCGATCTCGCGGGTGTGGCGGCGGTCGGAGATGAACCCGACGAGCAGGAACAGCGCGCCGGTGGAGATCCCGTGGTTCACCATCTGCAG
>JBEEGB010000237.1:0-4649 GCA_041166585.1 Acidimicrobiaceae bacterium | reverse complement strand
CGGCGGCAGCGCGAGCGCGGTGGCCCAGATCAGACCGGGCGCGCCGAGCGCGGCCTTCTCGGCCTTGCCGCTGGTGCGCAGGAACCGGATCGTCTGACCCAGGCGCAGTCGGGCCAGAGTCAGCACGGCGGCGGGACCTTCATGGTCCACCGTCCTGCTCGTTCGGACATCGACCGGCAGGCCGGGCCAGGTGCCATGGGCTCGCAGCGGGTCGAGCCGCACCTGAAACCCTCCGGCGAGCGCGGCCGCGAGCGGATGCTCCGCCTCGAAGCGGTCGACCGCGGCGTCGTCGTCCCACATCGCGACCAGACCGATGCGGCCAGCGGTCGGCACGGGAAGCGAGGCGCCCCGCAGGGGAGCGGTGAGGGCGAGGTTGGCGTGACGCAGCCCCGGGGTGTTGTCCGGCCGAGGGCGCTTCGTCAACCAGCGAAGGGTCCGTGCGATGCCGACGTCGGCAAGGTGGACGGTTGCGATCATGGCAAGACCTCCGTGCCCGAAGCCTCGCAGCCGCGTCACGTGCTCCGCCAAACGAGCTCGACGCGGACTAGAGCTCGGCGGCGTAGGCCTCCAGGCGCTGCGCCAGGTCCTTCGGGCGGCTCAGCGCGGGGAGGTGCCCTCCATCCATCTCGTCCGGGATGATGCCCAACCGTTCGGACACGGCCCGCCGCTGGAAGGCGGCAGGAAGGAAGCGGTCATCGCGACAGAGCAAGAACCGCGTCGGCACGTCGGGCCAGGCCGCGAGAGGCCATGGCTTCGCAAAGGGCGTGCCGGACTGGCCCCGTTCCCCTCGGGCCATCGCCTCGGCGACCACGTCGGGCGCCACGTCGTGGAAGAACTCGGCGACGACGTCGAAGTCGCCGTCGATCGAGCGGCCGTCACGCTCGGCCTGCTCGCGCCTCGCCTGCTCATGACCCGTGTTCGCCCACCAGTCGCCAAGATCCTCGCCTGGTCGCGGGACCATCGCAGCCACGAGCACCATCAGGTCCACCGGGACACGTGCGCACACGAGCGGGGCGGTGAAGCCGCCCATCGACTGGGCGACGACCACGAGGTTCGTGCGGTCGCCGATCGCGTCGATGACGGTGTCGGTGTACTCCGCCAGTCCAGCGGAGTCGTCGTCGCAGGGCAGATCCATCGTCACGACGTCATGGCCGTTCGCGCGCAGCTCGGGGGCGACCAGGTGCCAGTACCACGAGTCCGAGGCCGCACCGTGGATCAGCACGAACGTTGCCATGGTCAGCGATCCTTCCGCAGGCTTCGATGCCTCGCTCAGAGTGTGACGTCATCGGGGGACCGAACTCATCGGTGGCGAGGATCCTCGAGGGCGAGACGGTAGACACTCTCGATGACCGATGTCACGGACTGGAACAGCAAGATCATCGAGGAGTTTCGAGCCAACGGCGGCAAGGTCGGTGGCCCGTTCGAGGGTGCCCCGATGCTGTTGCTCCACACCACGGGCAGGAAGTCAGGCCGCGAGCGCGTCAACCCGCTCGTCTACCAACAGGTCGGCGACGACATCGCGATCTTCGGGTCCAAGGCCGGCGCTCCCACGGACCCGGACTGGTACCGAAACCTTGCTGCCAACCCAGAGGTGACCGTCGAGATCGACGGCGAGACCGTTCCGATGCGCGCTCGGGTCGCCGAAGGCGAGGAGCGAACCCGCATCTTCGACCGGCAGAAGCAGGCCATGCCCGGCTTCGCGGAGTACGAGGCGAAGGCGGGCCGCCCGATACCTGTCGTGGTGCTCAGCCGCTGAAGCTGGTCAGTCGACGTGCTCGGCGTCAGGCAGTCTTGAGCAGCGGCTGGTACTCCGGGTTGGCGTCGATGAACTCGGCGACGTACCAGCACCGCGGCACGACCGCCCGGCCCGTTGGCTTCACGTCGTCGAGTGCACCCCGCACGAGCTCGGCGCCGAGCCCTTGCCCGCGTCGCGATGGATCGATCTCGGTGTGGGGGAACACGATGCGGTCGCCGGTGATCGTGTACTCGGCGATGCCCGCGAGCTCGCCGTCGACGTAGAGCTCATAGCGAGAAGCTTCGGCGTTGTGCCTGACCTCGTTCGACATGGACAAGCTCAACGAGCGGCGAACAGCTCGTCGAGCACGACGCGACCGTCGGGCGGGGCGGCCACCTCGAGCCAGGCACCCTTCGCGTCGATCGCGAGCGTGAAGGAGAAGAAGGAGCAGCACTCGGCCTCGCGAACGGCGAGCTCAGCGGCGCGAGCCACCAGGCCGGGATCGGCCGGAAGCCGCAGACGCACACCGCTGGCTGTGCCCTGCCGCTCGGTCGCGAGGTCCAACAGACCGGCCCAGGCGCTCGTGCGGTCGACCGCTTCGGCTGAGGACAACGAGCACGCGATCGGCTCCACGACCCGACACGCTACGCCGCACGGCGGGCGCGAGCTACATCAGTCCGGGAGCAGCGGCACCGAGAGCCCTTGGTCGCGTCCGAGCTGGACGGCCCGGGTGACGGCAGCGGACCCGAAGCGGTCCCGCACGTCGTCCAGGGCAGCATCGAGCGCGGTGCCGCTGCTCCGATCGAACGGAAGCGCGAGCTGGACCGCTCCGTCGTCGTCGAGGTTGGCGACGGAGATCCCGACGAGCGTGAGACCTTCACGGGCGATCATCGGCATCGCGGTCGTCAGCAGCGCGCGGGCCGCGGCGAGGATCGTCTGGGTGTGCGCGGTTGCCCGTGGCAGCGTGTGCGAGCGAGTGACGCGACTGAAGTCGTCGAAGCGCAAGCGCAGCACCACCGTGCGACCCACCCGTCCCCCCGCCCGCATCCGGCGGGTGATGCGGTCGACCAGGGCGACGACCGTGGCGTCGATGTCGCGAGGAGCCCGAGGGCCACGACCGAGCGCGCGCTGCGAACCGATCGAGCGTCGCCTCCGGCCCACCTGCACCGGCCGGGGGTCCCGGTTGTGGGCGAGCGCGTGGAGGTGACGGCCTGATCCCGGGCCGAGCATCGACACCAGCGCGGCCTCAGGCAGCTGGGCGACCTCGCCGACGGTCGCGATGCCTCGGTCGTGGAGCTTGCCGGCCGTGACGACCCCGACCCCCCAGAGCCGCTCGACCGGGAGCGGGTGGAGGAAGGCGAGCTCGAGGTCGGGTGGCACCACGAGCAGGCCGTCAGGCTTGGCCACCGCGCTCGCCACCTTGGCCAGGAACTTGGTCCTCGCCACGCCGACCGTGATCCGCAGACCGACCTGTTCCAGGACGTCGCGCCGCAGCTGCACCGCGATCTCGGTCGGTGTACCCGAGACCCGCCGCAGGCCGCCGACGTCGAGGAACGCCTCATCGATGGACAGGCCCTCCACCAGCGGTGTCGTGTGCTCGAAGACCTCGAACACCGCCTTGCTCGCCGCGGAGTAGGCCGACATCCGGGGCGAGACCACGATCGCTTGCGGGCACAGGAGGCGGGCCTGTCTGCCTCCCATCGCGGTGCGGATGCCGTAGGCCTTGGCCTCGTAGCTCGCGGCGAGCACGACCCCGCCTCCCACGATCACGGGCCGGCCCCGCAGCAGGGGGTCGTCGCGCTGCTCGACGGACGCGTAGAACGCATCGAGGTCGGCGTGCAGGATGGTCGCCTCGCCGGTCACGAACACATGTTCGCACCTCGAGGGGTGGTCAGGTCGAGAAGTCGGGAACCCCGGCGCGCGCGTCGGCGGCGCGGCCCTTGGGCTCCTCCCAGTCCTCCTGCCGGCCGAGGGCGGTGAGGTCCAAGAAGTAGTACGACCCGCCGAGCATCTCGGTGCCGCGCGCGTACACGGAGTACGAGTGGAAGATCTCGTCGCCGTCTCGCAGGAACATGCTGTAGCCCGGTTGCTCCCAGGAGCCCTCCCCGAGCCAACCCATGCCGGCCTCCTCGAGCTCGGGCATGGTCCGGAAGTTCCACATCACCGGGGTGACCGACGAGTCGATCGTCACGTTGAAGTCGTAGTTGAAGTCGCTGCCGTACGACGAGAAGAACGGGAAGGTCCAACCCCGGCTCGCCTTGTAGCGCTCGACCTTGTCGATGGGACCGCGGGAGACCACGACGAGGGACGTGTCGCGCGCGTGCAGGTGCTCCAGGAGGCCGGCAGAGATCTCGTCGGAGGCCGCGGTGCAGCTTGGGCAGCCGGTGTCCTCATCCCACAGCCACATGAAGTGCTGGATCACGAGCTGGCGGCGGCCGTCGAAGAGGTCGAGCAGGCTCGCCTCACCGTCGGGGCCGGTGAACACGTAGGCCTTCTCGATCTCGACCATCGGCAGGCGCCGGCGGCGGGCGCAGAGCGCGTCCCGGCGGCGGGTGAGCTCCTTCTCCTCGTCGAGCAGGTCCTTGCGGGCGGCCAGCCATGCCTCGCGTGAAACGACGTCGGGAAGACTCATCCTGGCTCCTCTGATGGCTTTCAGGTTGTCCCTCCACCAGCTATGACCGACCCGGGGCGCCGAACTCATCGGCGAGCGCCCTACTTGACGGTGAGGGTGCCGAGCATCCCGGCCGCGCGGTGGCCGGGAACCTGGCAGAAGTACGTGTAGGTCCCGGCCTTCAGGGTGACCTTGGCCATGACGAGGCCCTTGGGCACGATCGGGCTCGCGCCGAGGGTCGGGCCGCTGGTCCCCTGCTGGATCGCGATGTTGTGGGGGACGCCGGACTGGTTGGCCATCTTC
>JBEEGB010000236.1:0-4590 GCA_041166585.1 Acidimicrobiaceae bacterium | reverse complement strand
GGTGGCGAGCAGCTCCGAGGCCAGGTCGTCGGGCGAACCGATCTGGTGAGGCGACAGCCGCTGCACCCCTCCGGGAACCTGGCGGTAGAACGCGTAGAACAGCTCGCCCCGACGCGCATCGATGGCGGTGACGACCAGGCGGGGTGAGAAGCGAACGGGGAAGGCCAGCAGGTCGAGGCTCGGCAAGCCGATCATCGGCACCCGCAGCGCGTGGGCCATCGCCTTGGCGGAAGCCACGCCGACCCGGAGGCCGGTGAACAACCCGGGACCGAGGTCGACCGCGACGCAGCTGATCTCCGACAGATCGACGCGCGCTTGGCGGCGCACGAAGTCGATCGCGGGGATGAGCGTCTCCGCGTGGCGCTTGCCGCGGTTCGAGTGCGCTTGCGCGAGCACCCCCTCGTGCCCACCGATGGCGACGCCCACCTGGGTGGTGGATGTCTCGATGCCCAATATCAGCATGCGGACTCAGACCGCCCACGGCGCGAGCGCCTGGCCGACGGCGCGCTCGCGCGCACTCCAGGGGACCCCGACCGCGTTCAGCTCGATGCGCCGGTCGTCGTCGTCCGCTCCGAAGGCGAGACGCACCTCGAGGTAGTCCGACGGCAGCGATGGAGCGATCGCATCACCCCACTCGATCAACGTGACGGCCCCTTCGTCGAGCAGCTCGGGGAGCCCGACGTCGAAGATCTCCTCCATCTGCTCGAGCCGGTACACGTCGATGTGGTGCAGCAGCAGCCGCCCTCCGTCGTACTGGCGGGCGAGCGTGAACGTCGGGCTGGTGATCGGTCCCGCGATGCCGAGGCCCCGGCCGAAGCCCTGCGCCAGCGCCGTCTTCCCCGCGCCGAGGTCGCCGACGAGGAGGACGAGGTCGCCGGGGCGGGACAGCTCGGCGAGCGCGGCGCCGAGGTCGCGGGTGGCGTCGACGTTGGAGGTGTTCGCGGTGATCACACCGCCTCCAGCGCGAGCTTGGCCCGCACGAGGTCGGCGCGCATCTGCGCCATCGGCTCGCCGCCCCCTCGCAGCACCGCGGCGGGGTGGAACGTCGGGATGAGCACGCCCGTGCGGAACGGGTAGGTGCGGCCCCGCACCTTGGTGATGCCTTCCTTCGTGTCGAGCAGGAGCTTCGTGGCGAAGTTGCCGAGGGTGACGAACACGCGGGGCTCGATGAGCTCGATCTGACGCTCGAGCCACGGCCGACACGCGTCGATCTCGTCGGGTTCCGGGTCGCGGTTGCCGGGCGGTCGCGACTTCAACACGTTGGCGATGTAGCACTGGTCGCGGGTCATCCCGAGCTCCTCGAGCAGCAGACGATCGAGCAGCTGGCCTGAGCGCCCGACGAAGGGTAGGCCCTGCTTGTCCTCCTCCGCGCCGGGAGCCTCGCCGATGAACATGAGGTCGGCGTGGGGGTTGCCCATCCCGAACACGACCTGGGTGCGGCCTTGGTGGGCGAGCTTGCACTTGGTGCAACCTGACGCTTCGTCAGCGAGCAATTCCAAGGCCGTCGGCACGTCAAAGCAGGCTAGCGGCGGCGTCGGACGGCCATCTCGACGACCGCGGCCGCGAGCTGACGGACGGTGGCGACAGCGGCTGGCACCGTCCCGGTGGCCGCCACGACCAGCGCGTCACCGTCAACCGCGGTGTGGACCGGATCGAGCGCGCGCGCCAGACCGTCGTGCCCGCTCTGCGCGACCAGCAGGCAGTCGCCCTTGGTGAGCACGGCGTTCGTGGCGATGACCCCGATGGTCGTGTTGGAGAAGTTGCGCTCGGTGTCGTCGCGCGCGAGCTCCGTGGAGATGCGCACCTCCGTCGCTGGCTCGTCGCGGATGTCGCCGAAGGCGTTGACCGCGAGCAGCGCGGCAACCACGAGGTCGTCCCGGCGGAGCACGGCGCCGGCGATGCCACCGGGTCGAAGGTGGTCGCGGCCCTGCCACTTGGCGATCGTTGCTCCCGTGCCCGCGCCCACGGCGCCGAGGCCGACGTCAGCCGTGGTCGCGGTGGCGGCCTCGCACGCGGCGTAGCCCTCAGCGGGACCCGGCCGGACCGAGCCGTCGCCCTCGAGCAGGTCGAACAGGCCGAGGCCCACCACGATCGGCACCGGTCCTGCTCCGGTCGGGAACCCCATCCCGCGCTCTTCGCAGAACCGCATCACACCGTCCGCAGCAGCCAAGCCGAACGCTGATCCACCCGTGAGCAGCACGGCGTCGAGGCGCGTCACCGACCGCTGCGGGTCGAGGAGCGCGAGCTCACGGCTCGCCGGCGCGCCACCTCGCACCTCACCCGACGCCACCGTGCCTTCGGGGAAGAGGACGACCGTGCAGCCGGTGCGCGCGACGGCGTCTGTCCAATGCCCGACCCGGATCCCCGGGACCTCACTCAGCACAGACCCGAATACCTTCGCGGGACGCGGTTGACGCTGATGCCGCAGACGATCTCGTACGCGATCGTGTCGAGGCGCTCAGCCCAGTCCCAGGCGAGCAGCGCGTCATCGCCTTGCTCGCCGAGGAGGACGACCTCGTCACCCACTTGGATGGTCTCGTCGTCACCGCAGTCGACCATGAGCTGGTCCATGGTCACCGCGCCGACGATCCTGCGCCGGAGCCCGCCGATCAGCACCTCGCCGCCGACCAACCCGAGCCGGCGCGGGACACCGTCGTAGTAGCCGATCGGCACCGTCGCGATGATGCTCGGCACACGGAACACATGGTGGAGCCCGTAGGAGATCCCTTCCCCCGCTTCCACCCGCTTCACGTGCGACACGCGCGCCTTGAGCGCCATCGCTGGTCGCAGGCCCTCGGCCTCGGGCATGCGCGGGCGGGGGCTGATGCCGTACACCGCGATGCCGCAGCGCACGAGGTCGTAGCGCGCCTCGGGGTGGGCGAGCGTGGCGCCCGAGTTGGCGGCGTGCACGATCGGCGGTCGGATCCCACTCGACGCGAGACCCGACCTCACGTCCTCGAACCGCGCGAGCTGCCGCGCCGTGAAGTCGTCGTGTGCCGGATCTTCGGCGACGGCCAGGTGCGTCCACAGCCCTTCGAGCTCGAGCCCCTCGTGGGCCATGATCAGATCGGCGAGCCGACCGACGGACTCGGGTGCAGCGCCGACGCGGTGCATGCCCGTGTCGACCTTGAGGTGGACCGGCAACGGCACTGACCGGCCGGCGTCGACGGCCGCCTTGGCCGCGGCGTTGATCGCGCTCTCGCTGTAGACGGTCGGCCGAACGCCGTCGAGGCGGGCGAGGTCGACGAGCTGACGCAGCGGAGGTTCGGCGAGCACGAGCACCGGGGCCTCCAACCCGCCCCGCACGCGGACGTCGTGTGCCTCCGAGGGCAGCGCGACGCCGAGCCAGGTGGCACCGCCGGCCAGCGCCGCGGATGCGGACTGGACGATGCCGTGCCCGTAGCCCCAGCCCTTGACGACCGCGCAGAGGACACCGGGAGCGGACCGATCGCGCAGGAGACCAGCGTTGCCGGCGATGGCGTCGAGGTCGACCTCGGCCCAGGCGTAGGGGCGGTCGTCGGGGTGCGCCTCGAGCGCTCCGGTCTGGGTCATGGTGCGAGCAGCTGGTCGAAGACGGCGGTCAGGTGGTCGGCGACATCCCCGGCCACGAGCCCACGGCGGGGGCCGAGGCTACCGGCCCTCCCGTGCAGCCAGGCCCCAGCGGCGGCGGCCGCGGCGGGCTCGACGCCCTGGGCCAGAAGCGCGCCGATGACACCCGACAGCACGTCCCCCGTGCCCGCGGTGGCGAGCCGGGCGTCGCCGGTCGTCGTGACGACGACGGCTCCGCCTGGCTCGGCGACGATGGTGGTGGTCCCCTTCAGGAGCACCGTGGCCCCGCTCGACGCCGCCAGCTCACGGGCGGCCGCGAAGCGGTCGGCTCCCGGCGCGTGCCCGACGAGGCGCTCGTACTCGCCATCGTGCGGGGTGAGCACGTGACGGCCGAGCGCGCCTGCGACTGTGCCGTGACGGTCGTTTGCCAGCGCGGTGAGCCCGTCGCCGTCGATGACCATCGGCAGGTCGCCACACCCGCGGGCGACCGATCTCACCGCATCGCCCGTGCGTTCGCGTGTCCCGAGGCCGGGGCCCACCACGAGCGCCTTGAACCGTCCGACGCCTTCGACCACGTCATCCGCCCACCCGTTCTCCGCCAGGGCGACACCGACCACCTCGACGGGCGCGCCGGTGGCGCCGGGGTCGACGCCCGGCGCGCTGAGCCGCACGTAGCCGGCGCCGGCGCGCTGCGCGCCGCGGCAGGCGAGGACGGCGGCCCCGGTCATGCCGGGCGACCCGGCGATGATCCACACCGCCGCCTGCCACTTGTGCGCCTCGACGGGGCGCTCTGGCAGCCAGCCGGCGACGTCGTCCGGCCCGACAAGGTGGGCGCGCGCACGGCTGCAGTCGAGCCCGATGTCGGCGACCTCGACCACGCCCGCGAGCGCCCGGCCCGGGTACAGCAACAACCCGGGCTTGAGGGCTGCGAACGTCACGGTGCGTTCGGCGCAGACCGCGGTGGGGCCGGCCGCGCCGGTGAGACCGTCGACGCCGGAGGGGATGTCGACCGCGAGCACGGGTGCACCCGCGGGATCGGGC
>JBEEGB010000235.1:0-6724 GCA_041166585.1 Acidimicrobiaceae bacterium | reverse complement strand
GAGCGGCCGCGACCGTGACGTCGCCGCCGCTCCCACCGATGCGCAGCTCGATCGCCCGCTCGATGCCCACTAGCTGCGGCAGCCAGGTGAGCAGGTCGTCCTTCGTGGTCAGCTCGATGAAGAGCGTCGCCGCGAGCGAGCCCGGCTCGGCGATGAGCGGGTTGTAGACGTCGAGCTCGCTCTGGATGCCCTCGTCCGAGATGATCTTTTCGACCCGCGCCATCTCCTGGATCTGGAAGCGGATGGTGTCGCGGTTCTCGAACAGCAGCGTGACGAACGGTCCGACCGACACGCGACGCCGCTTCTTGAGCTCGATGACCCTGGCTCGGAACTCCTGGCGTTCGCGCTCGTAGGCCCGGAGGTCGGCGATGTCGTCCAGGGTCAGCTTGGCGTTCATGGCTGTGCCTCCTCCTCCGGGATGCCGTAGGCGCGGGCGAAGAGCTGCACCGGGTGCACGGGCGACTTGCCCGTCTCCTGGACGATGGCGACGTGCGCCAGCGAGCAGTCGCCGGCAACGATGTCGTTGCCCGCCTTGTTGATGGCGTTGGCCATCTTCTTGGCCACCCCGCGCGACGACTCGATGTGCTCCGCCCGCAGCCCCCACGTCCCGTCGATGCCGGAGCACTCCGCGACGACCGTCACCTTGGTCCCGGTCAGCTTCAGGAGGTCGCGGCTCTTGAGCCCGATGTTCTGCGCCCGCAGGTGGCACGGCGCGTGGTACGTCACCGAGCTGGGCACCGGCCCGCTGAAGTCGGTGTCGAGCGAGGTGCCGTCGCCCTTGTGGAGCTTCATCAGGTACTCGGCGGCGTCGTAGGTGTTCGCGGCGACGAGGTCGGCATCGGCACCGCGGACGTAGTCGGGGTAGTCGTTCTTCAGCACGTAGCTGCACGTCGGCTGCGGGACGACGACGTCGTTGCCCTCCCGCACCGCCTTCGCCAGCACGGCGACGTTGGTCTTCGCGTTGCGCCGGAAGCCGTCGACGTCACCCTGGTGGAGCCACGGCGCGCCGCAGCAGATCTGGCCCTCGGGTAGCGAGCACTCGACGCCGTTGCGCTCGAGCACCCTGACGAGGTCCTTGCCGACGCCGGCGTCCTGGTACTCCACGAGGCAGGTGGGGAACAGCGCCACGTTCCCTTGCTTCTCCGCGAAGCGGAGCTGGGTGCGCTTGCGGAACCACGTCGAGAACCGTTGCCGCGCATACGGCGGCAGGATCCGCTCCGACGCGATGCCCACGGTCTTCTCCATCAGCTTCCGCGGAAGCGAGCCGGGCGAGCCGATCATGCGGTTGACCATGGCTGGGGTGCCCGTGGCGACCTTTCCCATGAGGTCGGTGCGACCGAGGAACTGGTCGGTGAGGAAGGCTCGGGGCGGCCGCCTGGTCTCCTCGTGCAGCACGGCCTCGGCCCGCAGCATGAGCCGGGGGAAGTCGATCGCCCACTCGTGCTGGCCCGGTGTGTACGGGCAGTTGACGAAGCACAGCTTGCAGTTGAAGCAGTCGTCGACGACCGCGTCCTGCTCGTGCTTGGTGAGCTTGGCCGCGTCCTGGTCTTCGTGGCGGTCGATCAGCTCGAACAGCGTGGGGAACGCATCGCAGAACTTGAAGCACAGCCGGCACCCGTGGCACAGGTCGTACACACGGGTGAGCTCCTGGCGCAGGTCGCCTTCATCCCAGTAGGGCGCGTCGAACGGGTCGTAGGTGGTTGTCACGGGTTCCTCTCGCTCGGCGGCGGGTGTGCTCGTCTCAGGGCGCGAACCCTGAGACGAGCACAAAGACGCTCAGCTGACGCTCTCGAGCCCCTGCGTGAACCGACCGGCGTGGCTCTTCTCGGCGCGGGCCAGGGTCTCGAGCCACTCGGCGACCTCGTCGAAGCCCTCGTCGCGCGCCGTCTTGGCGAAGCCGGGGTACATCTCGGTGTACTCGTAGGTCTCGCCCTCGATGGCCGAGCGGAGGTTGTCCTCCGTCGGGCCGACGGGCACGTCGGTGACGGGGTCGCCCACCTCGGCGAGGAAGTCGAAGTGCCCGAACGCGTGACCGGTCTCACCTTCGGCGACGGAGCGGAACAGGGCGGCGACGTCGGGGTAGCCCTCGACGTCCGCCTTCTGCGCGAAGTAGAGGTACCGGCGGTTCGCCTGGCTCTCGCCCGCGAACGCCTCCTTCAGGTTGTCGTGGGTCTTGGACCCCTTCAGCTCAGGCATCGCTTGGCATCTCCTTGGTGGTTGGTCGGGGGTTGGTGATCACTGCGCCGGCGCACTCCGCGCAGCGGCCGCGGAAGACGATCTCGGTCGACTCGACGACGAAGCCCTGCCGCTGGCGCGACGGCACCTTGACCTCGCCGAAGTCGGCGTACAGATCGTGCACGGCGCCGCACGACTCGCAGACGAGGTGGTGGTGGGCATCGAGGTTCGGGTCGAAGCGGGCCGATCCGGTGCCGAGGTCGAGCGCGTGCACCTCGCCCATCGAGGCGAGGTCGTTGAGCGTCTGGTACACGGTCCGCAGGGAGATCGTTGGCATCTCGGTGGCCGCCGCGGCGTACACCGCTTCGGCCGTCGGGTGGATCCTGGCGTCGTGCAGGATGCGAAAGATCGCTTGGCGTTGCGGGGTGACCTTCAGGCCGCGGGCCCGGAACAGCTCGGTCAGCTCTGCTGGTGTCCTCATCGCCTCGGGACTCTACCCGCATCGATGGCTAGATTGCAATGATTGTTGATCACGGAGTCTCGGGGCAGCGAGCGCCGACCAGAGACTCGGTAACGTGCTCGGCCAGATGGGCAACTTCGATCGGGCCACGGCCCTGCGCCGGCTCGCCGACGAGCGGTTCGACGTCCTCGTCGTGGGCGGCGGGATCACCGGTGCCGGCGTCGCCCTCGACGCGGCCAGCCGCGGGCTCCGCGTCGCCCTCGTCGAGCGGGACGACTTCGCGTCGGGCACCTCGTCGAAGTCCTCGAAGCTCGTCCACGGAGGTCTGCGCTACCTGCAGAACGGTGACGTGCGGCTGGTGTACGAGGCGCTCGCCGAGCGGCAACGGCTGCGCCGCAACGCACCGCACCTCGTCAAGGTGCTCCCCTTCCTCATCCCGATCTTCTCCAAGGACGGGCTCATCAACTCCAAGGTGGCGCGGGCGATGGGCTCGGCCATGTGGATGTACGACCTCACCGGGGGCGCCCGCATCGGCAAGCTGCACAAGCGGCTGAAGAAGGCCGAGGTGATGGGCTACATGCCCACGCTTCCCGAGGACCGACTCGCCGGCGGCTACCTGTACTACGACGCCCGCGCCGACGACGCTCGGCTCACGCTCACCATCACCCGCACGGCCGCCATCGGCTTCGACGCGGTGGTGGCGAACCGGACGTCCGTCGTCGGGTTCACGAAGGACGGATCAGGTCGTGTCAGCGGCGCCACCGTCGAAGCCGACGGACAGCGCATCGACGTGCGAGCCGAGGCCGTCGTGAACGCGACGGGCGTGTGGGCGGACGACGTGCGCGCGCTCGACGAGGGGACCCACCCCGATTCGATCCGCCCGGCCAAGGGCATCCACATCACCGTCCCGTGGTCGAAGGTGCAGAACAGCATCGCCGTCGTGGTCCCGGTGCCGAAGGACAAGCGCTCGGTGTTCGTCGTGCCGTGGGGCGAACGGACCTACATCGGCACCACCGACACCGACTACGACGGTCCCGTCGACGACCCGCAGTGCACACGCGAGGACATCGAGTACCTGCTGAAGGCCATCAACTTCTCGACCACCACCGGCGTCAGCGAAGGAGACATCCTCGGCACGTGGGCCGGGCTGCGCCCGCTGGTGAAGTCCGCCGCCAGCGTTCGGACCGCCGACCTGTCGAGGCGCCACAAGGTCGCCCGGTCCGCGAGCGGGGTCGTGACGATCACCGGCGGCAAGCTCACCACCTATCGGGAGATGGCCGCCGACACCGTCGACGAGGTCAGCGCGCTGCTCGGGCGCAGGGTGGGTCGCAGCCGCACGAAGCACCTGCCGCTCCTCGGCGCTGACGGCTACGACTCGGTGATGGCGTCCGCCGCGTCCGACCCGGCGCTGCAGCACCTTGCCGATCGCTACGGCGACGAAGCGCGCACCGTGCTCACGCTCGCAGCAGGCATGCCTGGCGGGCTCGACCCGCTCGTACCCGGTCTCCCCTACCTGAGGGCCGAGGCGCTGTACGCAGCCCGCCACGAGATGGCGTGCACGCTCGACGACGTGCTCTCCCGGCGCACGCGGTCACGCCTGCTCGCCCGCGACGCGTCCGCCGCCGCGGCAGCCGACGTCGCCGCGCTGATCGCACCGGACCTGGGATGGGACGAGGCCGAGCAGGCCAACCAGGTCGACACCTACCGCCGCTCCGTCAAGCACGAGCGCGCCGCCCCCGGCCTCCCCGAAACCGCCCTCGACGCCTCCCTGGGTGCTTGACCACCAGCCCGCGCCCTTTGTGCGGTCGTGAGTCGGAAATTCTCCGACTCAGGACCGCACAATCGGTCAGGGATTAGGTTGCGGCGCCGATGACGCTCACGCCCGTGCCTGGCTCGCCAACGCCGCCGATCGAGCTGGCGGGAGGCGCAGCGGCCGTCCGCTCGCGGCTCGGGGCGACCAGGGTCGACGTCCCCGACGCCGTCATCGAGCGGCTGCGCGGGGTGTGCAGCACGGTCACGACCGAGCCCGCGACGCTGGCCGAGGCCAGCCGGGACTGGTGGCCGCTGGCCATGACGTGGGCGCTCGACGGACAGGTGGCATCGCTGGCCTCCGTCGTCGCCACGCCCACAGACGCCGGGGAGGTGGCCGCGGTGCTGGCCGCCTGCAACGACGCACGCATCCCCGTCACCGCGGCTGCCGGTCGCAGCGGCGTGTGCGGCGCGAGCGTCCCCGTGCACGGTGGCGTCGTCCTCGACCTCACCGCGCTGTCGGGCATCGTCGACGTGGACGACACGTCGCTCACGCTCGACGTGCGCGCCGGCACGTTCGGCAACGTCCTCGAGGACGAGCTGCGCGCGACCTACGCGAAGACGCTCGGGCACTGGCCGCAGTCGATCGACCTGTCCACCGTCGGTGGTTGGCTCGCGTGCCGGTCCGCAGGTCAGTACTCGAACCGCTACGGCAAGATCGAGGACATGGTCGTCGGTCTCGACGTCGTGCTCGCCGACGGCCGCCAGATCACCACCGGCGGCGCTCCCCGCCAGGCGGTCGGTCCCGACCTCAACCAGGTCTTCGTCGGCTGCGAGGGCACCCTCGGGGTCATCACCGGCGCCCGGTTGCAGCTGCACGACGCGCCCGCCCACGACGCGAAGTCGGCGTGGGGGTTCCCGTCCTTCGGCGCCGCGCTCGACGCCATGCGCCGGACGATGCGCCGCGGCGCGACACCGGCGGTCCTTCGCCTCTATGACCCGACCGAGGCCGACCGCAGCTACCAGACCGGCGACCTCGCGGTGGTGCTCGCGCGCGACGAGGGCGACCCGTCAGTGGTCGACACCACCATGGCGATCGTCGCCGAGGAGTGCAGGCGGGCCGGCGGCGAACCGCTCGACGGGGCCCTCGTGGACAAGTGGATGGCGCACCGCAACGACGTGTCCGCGCTCGAGGCGCTGATCTCGAAGGGCTACGTCGTCGACACCATGGAGGTCGCCGGCCTCTGGACCCAGCTGCCTGCCATCTACGACGCGGCGATCGCGGCGCTGCTGGGCGTCGAGGGGACGATGGCCGCATCGGCGCACCAGTCCCACAGCTACGTCGACGGCGGCTGCCTCTACTTCACCTTCGCGGGCAAGCCCGACCCCGACGACCGCGACCGCTACTACCGAGCGCTGTGGGACGCAGGCCAGCGCGCGGTGCTGGCCAACGGTGGCGCACTGAGCCACCACCATGGCGTCGGGCTCAACCGCTCGCGCTTCGTGCGCGAGGCGCTCGGTCCCGCCTTCGACGTACTCCTCGCGATGAAGGGCGCGCTCGACCCGAACGGCATCCTCAACCCGGGCAAGCTCGGCCTGCCGAGCCCGTTCGGCGACGTGGGCTTCTAGTGCGGCTCGACTGGCGCGCCGTCGGCATCGGTGCCCTGCTGGGTCTCGCCGTTGCGGTCCCGGGTGCGGTGCTCGGAGGGGTGACCGACATCGTCGCGTTCGCCGTGTTCGTGTTCGCCGGCTTCATCCTCGCCGGCGTCGTCGCCGCCAGCAAGGGACCGAGCATCCCGTTCACCCACGGCATCGTCGCGGGTGTCGTGGTGTGGGCCGTCGTGCAAGGGATCGGCACGATCCTCGTGGTGGCCAAGGGCGACGACCTGCACCCCCTCGCCTACGTGTTCAACGGCTTCCTCGCCGCGGGGCTCGGGCTGCTCGGTGGACTGATCGCTGAACGACGAGTCGCGAGAGCCAGCGGATGAGCGGCAGCGACTCGATCCTCGTCCTCGACGTCGGCACGAGCGCCCTGCGCGCCGCCGTGGTGCGACCGGACGCCAGCATCACGAACGTCCACTGGCGCCAGCTGCTCCCCGACACGCCCTTCCCCGGCCTCGTCGAGTTCGACGCCGCCGTGATGGCCGCGGCGGTCCTCGACTGCGCCCGCGCCGCACTCGCCGATGGCGGACCGGTCGGCGCGGTCGGCATCACGAACCAGCGGGCATCGACGATCGTGTGGGAGCGGGCCACCGGCAAGCCGGTCGGGCCTGCGCTCGGCTGGCAGGACCTGCGCACCGTCGGCACCTGCCTTGCGCTCCGCGAGCAGGGGATGCACGT
>JBEEGB010000234.1:0-2918 GCA_041166585.1 Acidimicrobiaceae bacterium | reverse complement strand
GTCGCGCACCGTCCGCCAGCGCTCGTCCTCGGCCCACTCCGGTCGGTCGAGCGCCTTCAACAGCTTCGGCCACAGCCGATCGGCTTCGACGCCGAGCAACCAGAACCACGTCCCGTCGCCGGCCCGGTACACGTTGATCATCGGGTTCGGCTGCTCCGTGCGCGGCGCGGTCGGGCCGACCTTGCCGAACCGGAGCTGGAGCCCCATGTCCCAACCGAGGCAGTAGATGCCGGTGCGCAGCAGCGACGTCTCGACGAGATCGCCCTCACCCGTGCGGTCGCGCTTCACCAGTGCACCGAGGATGCCGGCAAGCGTGCTGATGCCGGTGACGTGGTCGCCGACGCCACCGCGGAACTGCGGCTGCGGTGCGTCCGGGGGCACGGCGAGCGCAGCCAGACCGGATCGGGCCCAGAAGCCGCCGACGTCGTAACCGGCACGGCCGGCGTCGGGGCCCTCGCGGCCGTAGCCCGTCACGCTGGCGTAGACGAGCCTCGGGCGCGCGGCGCGAACTGCGTCAGGACCCAACCCGAGCTTGTCGACCGCCTCGGGCCGCAGGTTCGTGAGGAAGACGTCAGCGGTCCCGAGGAGGCGGTCCATCGCGCCCCGGCCCTCCTCGGTGCCGAGGTCGAGCACCACCGAGCGCTTGCCGCGGTTGTCGAGGTCGAACGGCGGGCTCGGCATGTCGTCCCGACCGCCGCCGGTGACCGCCAGCATGCGCCGCATCGGGTCACCGGCCGGGCCCTCCACCTTGATGACGTCGGCACCCCAGTCGGCCATGATCCCGCCCGCGCTCGGACCGGCCACCCAGACGCCGAGCTCAACCACGCGGATCCCTTCGAGCATCTCGTGAATCTATGTGGAGTGGCCCGGCGGCACCCGGTGCCGCGAAGATCGGGCCTCGTGACCGCCTCTGTCGCTGCCGACGTCGCGATCGGCTCGTTCACCGACAACGGTCCGTGGGTCATCGACCTCGACGAGCTGCCGTGGCGCCGCGACCTGGTCCGGGTCCGCGACGCGGTGCGCCGATCCGTTCCCGAGCTCACCAAGCGCGAGCGCGTCCCGCCGGTGGGCCGCATGCTGACCACGCTGCGCCACCTCGGGCTGCCGCTAGCCGTGTGGGCCGTGCGCGATCGCGGCACCGACCGCTCCACCGCCAGCATCTCCCGGCGCCTGAGGATCGCGGCCGAGCAGCTCGGCCCGACCTACATCAAGCTCGGCCAGATCATCTCCTCGGGCGAGGGCATCTTCCCCGAGGACCTCGTGAACGAGTTCCGCAAGTGCCGCGACCAGGTGCCGGCCGAGTCGTTCGCCGCCGTGCGCCGGGTGGTCGAGGAAGACCTCGGCCGTCCGCTCGAGTCGGTGTTCCGCACGTTCGAGCGGACACCGCTCGCCGCGGCGTCGATCGCCCAGGTGCACGCGGCCACCCTCGCCACCGGCGAAGAGGTCGTGGTGAAGGTGCAGCGGCCCCAGGTGCAGACGCTCGTGCGCCGCGACCTCCGCGTGATGTCGTGGGTCGCCCCGCTGCTCGTGGGCCGCATCCCGATCAGCGCGCTCGCCAACCCACCCGCGCTCGTCGAGCTGTTCGCGGAGACGATCTCCGAAGAGCTCGACTTCCGTCTCGAAGCCGAGAACATGCTCGACGTCGCGCGCGCCTTCGCCGAGCTCGGCCAGCGCGGCTACGTCGTGCCGAGGCCCCATCCCGAGCTCGTCACGAAGCGCGTGCTGGTGATGGAACGGCTGTCGGGGTTCGCGTTCGACGATGTCGTCGGCATGAAGAACGCAGGCGTCGACACCGAGGCCGTGATCCGCACCGGCATGATCGGTTCGATGGAGGGCGCGCTGATCCACGGCATCTTCCACGGCGACCTCCACGGCGGGAACCTCTTCGTGCGCCCCGACGGTCGCACCGCGCTGCTCGACTTCGGCATCACCGGCCGGCTCTCCGAGGAACGACGCATCGCGCTGCTGCGCCTGCTCATCGGCGCGTCGATGAACGACCTCACGATCCAGATGACCGCGTTGCGCGACCTCGGCGCCCTGCCCCCCGACACGGACATCCAAGAGGTGATCACCACGCTCGGGCTCGACCGTCCCGTCGTCGACCCGACGACCATGACCGGTGACGAGCTCGTGCAGGAGATCCAGCGCACCGTCAAGGGACTGCTCGGCATCGGCGCTCGCATGCCCAAGGAGCTGATGCTCTTCGTGAAGAACATGGTGTTCCTCGACGGTGCGATCGCCACCCTCGCGCCGGACCTTGACATCATCGGCGAGGTCGCGCACGTGTCCGAGGTGATCGCGGCGCGGCACGGCGAGCGGATCATGGACCAGCTCGGCATGGAGTTCGATCCCGACTGGCAAGCGGACACCACGGGGTTCAAAGCGTCGCTCGGCTTGACCCCCGACGTGGAGAAGATCACCTACCGCGACCTGCAGGAGCGCCGCAAGGTGATCGGTGAGCGCCTGCAGTCGGCGCAGACCAAGCCGGGCCCGCGTCGCAAGCCGCGGCCCTGGCGGCGGGCCTAGCCTCACGGCGTGGAAACACGTCGACTTGGACGAACAGGCCATGCCAGCAGCGTCGCCATCCTCGGAGGAGCGGCCTTCTGGACGGCGACGACAGACGAGGCGCGCGGCTCCTTCGAGCTCGCCCTCTCCCTCGGGGTCAACCACCTCGACATCGCGCCGCAGTACGGGCAGGCCCAGGCCGCGGTCGGCCCGCTGGTGCCCGCCGTCCGCGACCGGCTGTTCGTCGCGGCCAAGACGCTGCGCACGAACCCCGACGGCGTCGAGGCGCAGTTCGACGAGTCCCGCAGCCTGCTCGGCTGTGACCAGCTCGACCTCTACCAGGCGCACGCCGTCACGTCGCTCGCCGAGCTCGACGAGCGCGCGCCCGGCATCGAGCGGATCCTGAACCTCCG
>JBEEGB010000233.1:0-11487 GCA_041166585.1 Acidimicrobiaceae bacterium | reverse complement strand
TGCCTCGCACGCGCGTGAGGCCGTGGAGCACGCCGGACTTCTCGTAGCGGTACACGGAGCCGAACTCGAACATCCGCAAGGGCAGCTCGCGATAGCTGCGCATCCTCGACCGGAAGATGAGGATGTGAAACGGGCAGTTCATCGGCTTCAGGTAGTAGTCCTGGCCGTGTTCGCCACCCTCGTCCGCGAAGTGGATCGGCGGGAACATGCCGTCCGCGAACCAGTCCAGGTGCCCTGAGGTCTCGAACAGCTGGGCCTTCGTGATGTGCGGGGAGTTGACGAACTCGTAGCCCGCGGCCTGGTGCCGCTCGCGGCTGTAGTCCTCCATGAGGCGGCGCACGAGCCCGCCCTTGGGGTGGAACACCGCGAGCCCGGAGCCGATCTCCTCAGGGAACGAGAACAGGTCGAGCTCGAGGCCGAGCTTGCGGTGGTCGCGCCGCTCCGCCTCCTCCAACCGGTGCAGGTGCGCCTCGAGATCAGCCTTCGTCGCCCAGGCCGTCCCGTAGATGCGCTGCAGCTGCTCGTTCTTCTCGTCGCCCCGCCAGTACGCGCCGGCGACGCGCATCAGCTTGAAGTGGCCGAGGTGGCGGCTGGTGTCCTCGACGTGAGGCCCGCGGCACAGGTCGATGAAGCGCGGCGGGTTCTCGTACGTCCGCACAAGGCCGGACTCGGTGGCCGACATCGGATCGGTCGATGCGTCGTCGATGATCTCGAGCTTGAACTTGTGGTCCTTGAAGAGCACACGCGCTTCGTCGGCTGCGATCTCGTCGCGGACGAAGGGCTGCGCCTCGGCGATGATCTCGCGCATCCGTGCGTCGATGCGCTCGAGGTCGTCGGGCGTGAACGTGCCACCGTTCGGGAGCTCGAAGTCGTAGTAGAACCCGTCCTCGACGGGCGGGCCGATCCCGAACGTCGCGCCCGGGAACAGGTCGAGCACGGCTTGGGCCAGCACGTGAGCCGTCGAGTGGCGGATCGTGTAGAGGCCACGCTCGTCCTTGGCGGTGACGATCGCCACCTCGTCGCCGTCCTCGAGCGGCCACACGAGGTCGCGCTCCACGCCCTCGACGACCGCGATCACCGCGGCCTTGCGCAGGTTGCGCCCGATGTCCGCCGCGAGGTCACCGGCCGTGGTGCCCGGCGCGACCTCTCGGGTCGAACCGTCGGGCAGCTTGATCGTGAGCGGGCCGGCCATGGCCGCCGAGGCTAGCGACCGACCGCTTCGGTTCAGGAACGGTTGAGCACGTCGGCGGACGAGCGTCGGGGCCGCTCACCGGCGTCGGTCACGTCCACCACCGGCTGAGCGTGCCCGTTCGAGGAGGGCACGTGCGCGGTGTCGGTGGGCAGGCTCTCGGCCTTCTTCGTCGCGTAGGTGTCCACGTACTCCTGACCCGACAGGTTGCGGATCTCGAACATGACCTCGTCGATGAGCTGCCGGAGGACCATGCGATCGTCCGGGCGATCGTGGTAGCGCTCGACCGAGATGGGCTTGCCGAAGCGGACCTCTGCGGGCATGAACATCTTCGGGAACTTCGCCTCCGGCGGCTGGATGTCGCGGGTGCCCCTCAGCCCGACCGGGATGAGCGGCGCGCCGGTGCGCAGCGCGAGACGAGCCGGACCGGTGTGGCCCTTGTGGAGCACGCCGTCCCGCGACCTCGTCCCCTCGGGGTAGATCCCGAACAGCTCGCCGCGCTCGAGCACGCGGGCCGCAGCGGTGAGCGCCCGCTCGCTGGCCGAGCCGCCGCCCCGGTCGATCGGGATCATGCCCATCGCCGGGAAGAGGTACTTGGTCTTCCAGCTGTCCATGTACTCGGCCTTGCCGACGAAGGTGATCCGGCGGGGCAGCACCGACGGGAGGATGAACGAGTCGATGACTGAGGTGTGGTTGGGGCAGAGGATGGCGGGCCCGTCGACCGGCAGGTGCTCGAGACCTTCGACCTTGATGCGCCAGCAGAACCCGAAGACGGGGGTCATCACGGCCTTCGCGACGCCGTACAGCTTCCCGTACTCGCGCTCGGCGGCGGCCATGAGGCGATTCTGTCAGGTCACACCGAAAGGGTGCGTTCGAGACGGTCAGGCCTCGCTGAGATCGACGCCGAGCAGCGATGCCGCGGCAGCGACGCCGAGGCCCTTCGCGGCCGCGCTGTCGATCGCGGCCACGGCGCGCGGGGTGTCGAGGTCGTCGTCGAGGGCATCGCGCACCTCGTCGAGGGCGCCGTCTCCTTCTCCCCCGGCCCGCCAGCGCTCGAGGCGCTCGGCCGCTCGAGGCATGCGATCTTCGTCCCACTCCCACTCGTTGCGGTAGTGGTTCTCCACGATCATGAGGCGGATCGCGGCGGCATCCCACTGCTTGCGCAGCTCAGAGACGAAGACGAGGTTGCCGAGCGACTTCGACATCTTCTCGCCGTCCATCCTCACCATCGCCTGGTGCATCCAGTGGCGCACGAACGGCTCGCCGGTGGCGGCCTCGGACTGGGCCCGCTCACATTCGTGGTGCGGGAAGATCAGGTCGGCGCCACCACCGTGGAGGTCGATCGTCGAGCCGAGCTCTCGGAGCGCGAGGGCCGAGCACTCGATGTGCCAGCCGGGGCGGCCGGGACCCCACAGCGACTCCCATGCAGGCTCATCCGCTTCCGACGGCTGCCAGAGCACGAAGTCGAGGGGGTCACGTTTGTTGGGGTCCTCGATGTTGCCGCCCCGCTCAGCCGCCAGCGCGAGCATCTCCTCGCGCGAGTAGTGCGAGACCGAGCCGAAGTCCGGGTACGTCGAGACGTCGAAGTAGACCGCGCCTCCGGCCTGGTACGCGTGCCCCCTGTCGAGGACCATGCCGATGAACCCTCGGATGTCGGGGATGGCAGACGTCGCCCGCGGCTCGCTCCACGGCGGCAGCAGGCCAAGGGCCTTCATGTCCTCATCGAAGCGAGCTGTCTCCGCTGCCGCGAGGTCGAGGTAGTGGACGCCGAGCTGGCGGGCCTTGGCGAGGATCGAGTCGTCGACGTCGGTGATGTTGCGGACGCAGCGGGTCTCGTGACCTCGGTCCCGCAAGCGGCGCTGGAGCACGTCGTAGCACACGTAGACCGCAGCATGGCCGAGGTGCGTCGAGTCATACGGCGTGATGCCGCAGGTGTACATCGACACCATCGGCCCAGGCTCGAACGGGACCACCGCCTGCTTCGCGGTGCACCAGAGCCGGAGCGGCTGGCTCACGTCTCTACGGGTCCGCTGGTGGGGATGCCCGTGAACTTGATCTGCACGCGGGTCTTGTAGTGGACGTTGAGCTGGAGCAGCACGGCGGTGAACGACTCGATCGGCGTCGCCTGCGAGAGCCCACCTGCATCGAGCGGCCGCATGTTGGGGATCTTGCCGACGATCTCGGTGGTGGCGTCCGTGGCATCGCGGTGATCGGAGCAGATGAGCACGTCCGACTCGATGGGGTGATCGAGGTCGCCGAGCTCGTTGGCCGGCACGTGGTGCAGCGCGGCGGCGACGTGGCACTGTGGCACCGCCGCCTGCACGCTGGCCGCCACCGAGCCGCGTGGCGGGACGAGGGGTTGGAACTCCTTGCCGATGCGGGTGAGGGCGTTGGCCATCGAGATGACGATCTTGCCCCTCAGCTGGCGCTCGACCGACACGGCGGTCTGCGTCGCGCCGTCCCACGGCGTCGCGATCACGACGATGTCCGCTTCGGCTGCGCCCGCGTTGTCCGCCGCCGCGATCTCGAGCTGACGTGCCGGCCACCGTGCCAGGAGCTCGTCGACCGCCTCCATGGCGCGGTACTTCGAGCGCGACCCGATCACGACGTCAAAGCCCACCGAAGCGAGTCGAGCCGCGAGGGCACTGCCCGCCGGCCCCGTACCACCCAGGATCCCGATCTGCACGGGCGCAGACTGTACTGGCGAGCCCGTAACGTGCCGCCAACCCACCCGGTCGGAGGCTGTCTATGGCTGGACTTCTCGATGGAAAGCGGATCCTCGTCACCGGGGTCCTCACCGATGACTCGCTGGCGTTCGGCGTGGCCCGGATCGCGCTCGAGCAGGGCGCGGAGATCGTGCTCACCGGCGCCGGGCGCGGGCTGAGCCTCACCCAGCGCATGGCGCGGCGGCTGCCCGGCGAACCCGAGGTGCTCGAGCTCGACGTGACCATCCCCGACCACGTCGTCGCGGTGCGCGAGCAGCTCGCCGAACGATGGGGACGGGTGGATGGCGCGCTGCACGCCATCGGCTTCGCGCCGGCCTCGTGCCTCGGCGGCGGCTTCATGGACGCGCCGTGGGAGGACGTCGCCATCGCCCTGCAGGTGTCGGCCTTCTCGCTGAAGACGCTGGCGGAGGTGGTGGTGCCGCTGATGACCGAGGGGGGGTCGATCGTCGGCCTCGACTTCGACAACCGGGTCGCGTGGCCGGCCTACGACTGGATGGGTGTCGCCAAGTCGGCCTTCGAGTCGACGTCGCGCTACCTCGCCAAGGAGCTCGGCTCGAAGGGGATCCGCGTGAACCTCATCGCCGCCGGTCCGATCAAGACCCTCGCGGCCAAGTCCATCCCGGGGTTCTCGGCGTTCGAGGACGCGTGGGACGTCCGGGCCCCGCTGGGCTGGGACGTGAAGGGCGACCACGACGCCGTGGGCCGGGCGTGCGTCGCGCTGCTGTCGGACTGGTTCCCCAAGACCACCGGCGAGCTCCTCCACGTCGACGGCGGCTACCACGCGATCGGCGCCTAACCGCACGAATGTTGGATGCGAGGCGGTGCTACCGCACCGCCTCGCGCCAAAGTTCGACGGGGGCCAGGCGGGTTCCGGGCGTCAGTCCAGGTACTTCGGGTTGGCGACCAGGACCTTGTCGAGGACGCTGGCCTGCACGGCAGCGGTGACCTCGTCGATCCGGTCGTCGAGCTTGCCTGCTCGGATGGCGGACGCCAGCGCGGCGTCGTCCGCGTAGCCGAGCGTCGCGAGGCGCGCCTCGTGCGCGGCTGCCATCGCGCCACCGAGCTCGAGCTCGCGCTCCACGATCTTGAGTGCGTTGACGGCGACGCGGGCGTGGAACTGCAGACGGCCTTCGGTTCCCGTCATCACGTCGCGCTCGAGGAACTCACGGACCGCCTCGACCAGCTCCCCCACCGTCGGCCTCCCGTGCAGCCCCGACGACGTTGCCGCTGGGCCAGGCGCGGCGGACGGGGTGGGCGAGGGCGGCGCGATGAGCGTGAGGAGGTCGTGTTCGTTCTCGCAGACGCGCCGCCCGATGGCCGCGAGCTCGACCGACCGCGTGAGGCCGTGCAGGTGGCTCGCGGCCTGGATGATGCACATCACGCCCCACTTGAGGGTGCCCAGCACCTCCCACCACCGCGCCACCTTCGGGTCGACCTCGACGCCCGCGGCCTCGCCGTACGCCGCGAAGAGATCGCTGCGCTCGCCGAACCCGCCGACCGGCAGCTTCGAGCCGAACCGCCACGCGCGCACGCACAGCCAGCCGAGGTCTTCCATCGGATCGCCGAGGTGCGCGAGCTCCCAATCGAGCACGGCGCGGATGCCGTCGGGTCCGACGATCATGTTGCCGTTGCGGAAGTCGCCGTGCACGATCACGGTGCGGGTGGGCGGCGGCCGGTTGGCCTCGAGCCACCGGAACCCGAGCTCGAACGCAGGGTGGGGCTCGTCGAAGCTGTCGAGCACGTCTCGGAACTGCGTCACCTGGTCCTGCTGCTCGAGTCCGGCCACCGACGCAGGTGGGATCCGGTGGATCGCCGCGAGCACACGCCCGCACTGGGCCGCGAGCAGCGGCCGAGCGCTCGCGTAGGCGTCGTCGCGGAGGATCCGCCTCGGGATCGTCTCGCCTTCGATGCGATCGGTGACGAACGCCGGCTGCCCGATCAACCCATCGGTCGCGTCGAGGCGCAGCTTCGGTACCGGCACCCCGGCCTGCGCGGCCGCAACGAGGATCGCCGCTTCGGTGGCCATCCCGCCGCCCGTCCGCACCGCTCCGGCCCGATCACGTTGCAGGATCATCGGCTCGACGTCCCCACCGGGGCGGGCCAGCTCGAACGACCACGTCTCCCGGGACGCGCCGCCCGAGAGGCGCTTCAGGTCGCGCACCTCACCACCGCCGAGCCGCTCCTCGAGCGCGGACGCGAGCTCGTCGCTCATGGCACACGCCTTCGTCGGGCCGTGCGATCGGACTCGTCCCGGATCTCCCCCACCAGCTCCTCGAGCACGTCCTCGAGCGTGATGAGCCCGAGCGTCTCGTGGCTCTCGTCCACCACCACGCCGAGGTGGGTCCGGGAGCGGCGCATGTCCACGAGGACGTCGTCGATGTGGCGGGACGCGGACACCTCGAGCACTCGCCGGATGCGGCCCTGGGGGATGGCACGGTCGCGGGCCCACGTCGGCACGGTCAGCAGATCCTTCGCGTGGATGAACCCGATGATGTCCTGGCCGTCGTCGCCGGTGACCAGCAGGCGGGAGTGCCCACTCGTCACGATGACCGCCTCGGCGTCGGCCACGGTGGCCGATCGGCTCACGGTGGTCAGGCGCTCGCGAGGGACCATCACCTCGACCGCGCTTCGAGCGCCGAAGTCGAGCGCGCCCGAGAGCAGGTCGTGCGCGACACCACCGATCATCCCGCCCTCCCGCGAGGCCGCGAGCATGTCGGCGAGCTCGGGTGCGGTGTGCGCGGTGGCGATCTCGTCACGAGGCTCGACGCCGAACAGACGCGTGCCGGCGTTGGCGGCCGCGTTCAAGAGGCGGATGACCGGGCGGAACAGGGTGACGTAGATCCGGTTGAAGATCGCCAACCGAAGGAGCATCCGCTCGGGATCGGCCATGGCGACGTACTTCGGAACCATCTCGCCGATGACCATGTGGAAGAAGACGACGATGGCCAGCCCGACGGCGAGGCCAACCGCCGCGACCAGGCCCTCCGGCAATGCACCGGGTCGATCGAGGAGCCACTCGATCGCGCCGGCGACGGTCGGCTCGGCGACGGCGCCCAGGCCGAGGGAGCACATCGTCACGCCGAGCTGGGCTCCCGCCAGCTGCAACGGCAGCTCGCCGCTCGCCTCCAGGGCCATGCGGGCGCGGGCATCGCCTTGATCGGCGAGCGCCTCGAGCTTGGTGCGACGGCTGGCGATGGTCGAGAACTCCATCGCCACGAACACGCCGTTGGCGACGAGCAGGATCACCGCGAGCACCAGCGACCAGACGCTCATGCGACCGGCTCCTCGACGGGGCGCGCACCACGGTCGCCGGCCGGACGCCTCGGCGGTGCCGTGACCCGAACCGTCTCGATCCGACGCCTGTCCATGGCGACGACCTCGAACGTCCAACCGTCCTGCACGAACCGGTCGCCCACGCTCGGGATGCGGTCGAGACGGTCGAGCACGAAGCCGGCCAGCGTCTCGTAGGGGCCATCCGGGATCTCGAAGCCGGTGAGGTCGGCCACCTCGTCGGGATGCAGGCCGCCCGGCAGCTCCCACTGGCCGGTGGGGAGCACGGCGCGGAGCGAGGGAGCGCCACGGTCGTGCTCGTCGTCGATCTCGCCGACGAGCTCCTCGAGGACGTCCTCCATCGTGATGATCCCCGCGATGCCTCCGTACTCGTCCACGACGAGCGCGAAGTGGCTGCCGGTCCGCAGCTCGGTGAGGAGCGAACCCAGGTCGCGGCTCTCGGGGACGACGAAGGGCTCGGTGGCGATGGTTGCGACCGTGGCCGTCGCCCGCTCCTCGACCGGCAACCGGAACACGTCCTTGACGTGGACGATCCCGGTCACGTCGTCGAGGTCGACGCCGATCACCGGGAAGCGGCTGAAGCCGGTCTCGACCGAGCGCGCCACGAGTGCCGGGATGGTCTCCGTCGCTCCGACGGTGACGACCGACAGGCGGGGCACGAGCGCGTCCGCCGCCGTCTTGTCGTTGAAGCGCAACGTGCGGGTGAGCAACGTCAGCGCCTCGGGGTCGAGGGTGCCGCCCTCGCCCGACGAACGGATGATGAGCGCAAGCTCTTCGAGCGAGCGAACGGACCCGAGCTCCTCCTGCGGCTCGATGCCCAGCCTGCGCACGGTCGCGTTGGCAGAGCGGTTCAGCAGCCGGATGAGGGGACCGAACAAGCGCGTGTAGACGAGGATCGGCCCGGCCAGCCGCGTCGCGATCCGGTCGGCTCGCGCGATCGAGACGTTCTTCGGGATGAGCTCGCCCACGAGCATCGACAGGACGGTGACCAGCACGAGACCGATGCCGATCGACGGGCCGCGCCCAACAGCAGGCTCGAGCGCCGCGGCCACCGTCGGCTCGGCGATGAAACCCAGCACGAGCGACGCCACCGTGACCGCGAGCTGCGTGCCCGACAAGGTCACGGACAACCGCTGCAGCACGCGGCGCAGTCGGGTCGCGCCTCGGTGCCCGTCCGCCGCGAGCCGCTCGACCCGGTTGCGGTCGACCGTGACGAACGAGTACTCAGCCGCGACGAAGAGGCCGGTGACGAGGATCAGGACGGCCGCGCCGAGCAGCCCGAGGATGGTGCCGATGCCCTCATTCTGGCGCACGCCTCACGTCGTCCCGACGAGCGTGCGCTTGACTGTGCGATCCATGAGCCCGTTCCAGCTGGTCGCCGCGTCGGTGGCCATGGCCTTGGGGGCGCTGGTGCAGGGGGCCGTGGGATTCGGAGCTGCGCTGATCGCCGCGCCGCTGCTGGTGCTCGTCGATCCCGTCTACGTGCCGGGTCCGATCACGGTGGCCGCGCTCCTCCTCAACGTCGCCATGCTCGTCTCCCGCGACGAGGGACCAGCCGAGCACGACATCCGCTGGGCCATGGCCGGCCTCGTGCCCGGAACGATCGTGGCCGGGGTGACGCTCGCCGTCCTCCCGCAGCACGGCTTGAGCATCGCCGTGTCGGTGCTGGTGCTCCTCGGGGTCGGGCTCACGGCGTCGGGCCTGGCGATCCCCCGCCAGCCCACGACCCTGTTCGCCGCGGGGACGATGTCGGGGTTCATGGGCACGATCTCGGGCATCGGCGGCCCGCCGGTGGCGCTGGTGTACCAGAACGAACCGGCCGCGGTCCTGCGCAGGACGCTGCCGCGCTACTTCCTCTTCGGCGGGGTGATCTCCGCGGTCACCCTCCTCGCCGTCGGTCGCCTCGACGGTCACGACCTCCTGCTCTCGCTCGTCCTGCTCCCTGGGCTCGCGTTAGGCCTCGCGGCGTCGGTGCCGTTGACCGGACACGTCGACAAGCGCACCGCGAGACCGTTCGTGCTCGGCCTCTCGGCGCTCGCCGCGATCGTCGTCTTCGCGCGGGAGGTCGTGTGACCGCGGGCAACGTCGCGCTCCGGCTCGAAGGTGTGCGCCTCGTGCGTGACGGCACCACGATCCTCGACGGCATCGATTGGACGGTGAACGACGACGAGCGCTGGATCGTCCTGGGCGCGAACGGCTCAGGCAAGACGTCGCTCGTGCGCATCGCGTCGCTCTACCTCCACCCGTCGAGCGGCGAGGTGGAGGTGCTCGGCGGCGTGCTCGGTCACGTCGACGTCCGCCGCCACCGCACGCGCATCGGCGTGGCGTCGTCGTCGTTCGGCGATCTGCTCCGGCCGACGCTCACGGCCGCCGAGATCGTGATGACGGCCAAGCACGCCGCGCTCGAGCCGTGGTGGCACACCTACGAGGATGCCGACCGAGAGCGCGCCGCCTCGTTGCTCGACCGGCTGGGCTGCAAGGGCTTCGCCGACCGGGTGTTCAACACCCTGTCATCAGGCGAGCGCCAGCGTGTGCAGCTCGCCCGCACCCTGATGACGGATCCGGGCCTGCTGCTCCTCGACGAGCCGACCGCCGGGCTCGACCTCGGCGGTCGCGAGGACCTCGTCGGCCGCCTCGGCGCGCTGGCCGCCGACCCCACCACACCGCCGATCGTGCTGGTGACGCACCACGTCGACGAGATCCCACCTGCGTTCACGCACGTGCTCATGCTCCGCGCCGGTCGCGCCCTCGCGTCTGGTCCACTCGACAAGGTGCTGACGGCCGAGTCGCTGAGCGAGTGCTTCGGCCTGCCAGTCGACCTCCGCCGCCACGGCCCCCGCTGGACCGCCTTCGCGGTCTGAACCCCTCCAACCGGCGTGCGTTAGGGGTGTAGAGCGCCCTCAACGCACGCCAGAACGCAGGGGGTCAGTCGTCCAGGAGAGCCAGGAGGCGGGGTTTGGACTGCTCGATCTCGTCGCCGAGGAGGCGTTCGAGCACCGGGCCCCACAGCCCGCCGCCGTAGTGCAGGCGCATCGTGAGCCGGCTTCCGGCGTCGCCGTCCGGCTCGACCTCGGCGCTGAGCACCCATGGTGAGTGCGAGCGGCCGTCGAGCTCCCGTCGTTCGAACACCACCTTCGCCGGCACGTCGTGCGTCGTGCGGACCATGCGCAACCGCTTCGAGCGGGCGAACGGGCCGAGTCGTCCGCGGAGGTCGACCGTCCACTCGGGTTGACCTTCTCGGTCCTGCCCGGCGACCGCGCGGGGGACGATGTCGAGCCACTCGGGGTACAGGCTCAGGTCATCGACGACGGCGAAGAGGACCGCCGGCGCGCAGGGTGCATCGAGCCGGGCGGTGACGTCCACACGAGCCAGTGTGTTCGGTCCCCCGCCTGCTCAGCCAGACGAGCGCTTCGCGAGGTCGTCCGCGGCCTTCAGGATCGGGTACGGGTCGATGGGGGCGCCACCGCCCGGGTGGACCTCGAAGTGAAGATGAGGTCCGAACGCGTCGCCGGTGTGGCCGACGAACCCGACCAGGTCGCCGGCGTCAACCACCTGTCCGGTGTGCAGCCCGTCTGCGTACGCCGACAGGTGGGCGTAGTAGTAGGACGTGCCGCTCTCACCCTTGAGGAAGAGGCCGGTGCCGCCCAGTCCGCCGCCGAGCATGCTGGTGATCACGCCCCGCTCCGCGGCGAACAGCTTCGTGCCCTCGGCCGCAGCCACGTCGCACCCCACGTGGAAGTGCGCGTCCGGTGTGCCGGGGAGGCGTGGGTCGCCGAAGCCTTCGCTGAACGTGTACGGAGCGGCGACGGGGAACACGAAGCCGTGGATGACGATCGTGCCGCCGTTGCTCGTGACCGCGAGCTCGAGCTTGGAGCCCTCGACCTCGACCTTCGCCGCGTCCTCGTCGATCTTGGCCTGCACCAGGGCGGACTCCGTGGTGGTCAGGTCGGCGGCGGTCTTGGCTTGGCTCTTCGAGACCCTCGCCTTGGTCTCGCGCACCCGCTCGACGGCGGCGTGGTCGCTGTCGAGCACCGCTCCGAGAAGCGTGGCCCGCGAGCCTGACTCGTTCGGGTCGGTGCCTTCCCGCTCGAGCGTGACGATGTCGACCGGTCCGCGCATGTACGCGTTCGCGGCGCGCAGGGCAAGGGCACGGCGGGCGTTGGCGAGGTCGGTCACGGCTTGGCGCTGCGCGGCCTCGAGCTGGGCGACGTCGGCGTGGAGCGCGGCGAGCCGAGCCTCCAGCCCGATCCGGCGGGCCGTGGTCGCGTCCAGCAACGCTTG
>JBEEGB010000232.1:0-7151 GCA_041166585.1 Acidimicrobiaceae bacterium | reverse complement strand
CCGAGACCTCCGCGTCCTCGGCGGGCGCGTCGAAGGCCGTGCCGATGCCGATGCCGGCCTCGGTGCACGAGTAGCGGATGGCGACGGCGGCGCCGAACCGGGCCCGTGCTTCCCGGACGAGCGCGGGCGTGGCGGGGCCGCCGCCCACGACGATGGCTTGCACCGTCGAAACGTCGTAGCTGTCGAAGTCGGGATCCTGGAGCATCAGCGCGAGCTGCGTCGGGATCCCGCCGATGCTCGCCATGCGCAGCTCAGCCGTGAGGCGCAGCGCGTCACGAGCCGTCCACCGCGGCAGCAGGTGGGTCGCGCCACCGCGCATCAGCGAGCCGGGCAGCTTCGTCATCGGACCGAGATGAGCCAGCGACGTGGCTGCGAACGTCGCGCCCGACTGGCCGGGGTTCGCCCAGCGTCCGCCCGTGTCGACCTCGGTGATGAACGCCAGCTGGCGGCCCGCGAACACCGCACCCTTGGGGGTCCCGGTGGTGCCCGACGTGAAGACGAGAGCCACGGGCCGTTCTGGGTCCTCCGCGAGCGGCGGTGGCGTCCCGGGTCGGCGAGCGCCTACGAGCGCGCCATCGGCGTGGTCCGCCGGGACGACCTCGACCACCTCGGTGCCGACGTTCGCTGCATCGATTCCGGCCGGAACGAGCTCGCGTGTCGCCAGCACGACGCGGGCCCCTGCGGTGGCCAGCACGACGGCACGCTCGGGCGGCGCCAGGCGCGGGTTCACGCCGGCCGTGATCGCACCGACTCGCGCGGCGGCGATGTAGGCGACGAAGTACTCGGGCGTCTGGGGCAGCACGAGCGCGACCACATCGCCCTCACCCACGCCCCGGGCGATGAGCTCGACGGCCACCTCGTCGGCCAGGCGGTCGAGCTGGCGGTAGGAGAGGGACCAACCGGTGGGCGCAACGTAGGCGGTATCGTCTCCAAACCGTTCGGCCGCCTCGCGGGCCACTCGGCCAAGCATCACCACACCCCCGGAGGCGCACCGTGGCACCGAGCACAGCTCCCTCTCGCACGCCGGGAACGCCGGCGAGCGAGCGCGAGCTCCGGACCCAGGGCAAGCGCACCATGGCCAACCTGCTCGACGCCGGGATGGAGGTGCTCACCGAGCGGGGCTACCACGCGGCGCGCGTCGACGACATCGTCCGGGTGGCGCGCACGTCGCATGGCACCTTCTACCTCTACTTCGCCAACAAGGAAGACCTCTTCCGCGCGCTCGCCGCGGAGTGTGCCGAGGAGATGAAGGGCCTGGCGGCGTCGCTCGAGCCGATCAAGCCTGGCCCGGAAGGCGAAGCGGAGCTGCGCCGTTGGGTCGCGCAGTTCCTCGACACCTACCGGCGCTACGGCGCCGTGATCCGCGCGTGGATGGAGGACCAGGTCGCCGACCGCAAGCTCGTCCGCCTCGGGCTCGAGGCGTTCCAGAGCATCACCGCCTCGCTCGAGTCGAAGATGGTCGCGGCCGCGCCCGGTCACCTGCACGACACCGCGCTGGCCACCAGCACGCTGCTGGCGATGGTCGAGCGCTTCGCCTACTACTCGACGTCCCGAGACCTCGGCATCGACGACGATGCCGCCGTCGACACGCTCACCAAGATGATCCATCGCGGCTTCTTCGGCGCTCCCGTCACCTCGAGCGCGGGGCCGGCGGGCGCCAAGGCGAAGCGGGCCAGAGCTCGCCGCTGACTTCATCGGCGGGGTCTCGCAGCTCAGTCGGTTCCGAGGAGCAGGGTCGCGGCGGAGGAGAACCAGCCACCGGTGCCGCTCACGCACGCGACCTTCGCGTCAGGGACCTGGCGCTCACCGCACTCGCCGCGCAGCTGCTTGACCGCCTCGACCATGAGGAACATCCCGCGCATCCCGGGATGGCACGACGACAGGCCGCCACCGTCGGTGTTGGTCGGCAGCGCGCCGCCCAGGCGCAGCTTGCCGTCCTCCACGAACGGCCCGCCTTCGCCCTTCTTGCAGAAGCCGAGGGCTTCGAGCGTGAGCAGGACCATGCCGGTGAACGCGTCGTAGAGCTGGCAGATGTCGACGTCGTCGGGCGTGAGCCCGGCGCGGTCGAAGGCATGCTTGCCTGAACGCACTGCTGGCGACTCGGTGAAGTCGTCCCACTCGCTCATCGTCGTCATGTTCACGGCCTCGCCCGACCCGAGCACCCACACCGGCTCCTTCGCCAGATCGCGGGCCCGCTCCTCGGACGTGAGGACCACCGCGCCACCGCCGTCCGAGCGGATGCAGCAGTGGAGCTTCGTGAAGGGGTCAGCGATCATGTCCGACGACTGCACGTCTTCGATCGTGATCGGGTCGCGGTAGTAGGCGTCGGGGTTGAAGCCGGCGTTGTACCTGGTCGACACCGCGATCTCCGCCAGCTGCTCGATGGTGGTGCCGAACTCGTGCATGTGGCGTTTGGCGACCATCGCGTACTTCCCGATGAGCGTGTGCCCATAGGGCGCATCGAACTGCACGGGGCCACGCGTGCCGAAGCTGAGGTTGGCGGCCCGGCGGCGGGCCTTCAGGTCGGCCCGGGTCGTGGATCCGTAGGACAGCACGACGACCTCGGCGTGCCCCGCCTGGATGGCCTCCACCGCGTGCTCGGCCATGAACTCCCAGGTGCTGCCCCCGACGCTCGTGCCGTCCACCCAGTCGGGGCGGAGGCCGCAGTACTCGGCGACCTCGATCGGCGGCAGCGAGCCCGTCGCGCAGGAGCCGTAGCCGTCGATGTCGTCCTTGGTCAGCCCGGCGTCCGCGATGGCGCGCGACGCGGCCTGCTGGTGCAGCTGGAAGGGCGACTTGTCGTCGACCCGACCGCAGTCGGAGAGCGCCGCGCCGACGATCGCGACGCGCTTGGCCAACTCAGCCGCCCATCTGCAAGCCGCCGGGACGGCAGTGGAAGATCCTCGAGTTCACCTGGACCCCGATCTCGGCCGGGTCCCAGCGGCGCGGGCCCTTCGGCGTGGTGATCTCGGTGCCGATGGTCCACGGGACGTAGTGGGCGATCGAGTCACCGACGGCGCGGAACACCTGGCCCGTCACGTGCATGGCCTCGTCCGACGCGAGCCATGCGACCATGGGCGCGGAGTTTCCCGGGTTGAGCCGCTCGAACTCGCCCTCCGTGACCTGGTCGGCCTCGAGGATCGCGATCGACGGCATCGCCGCGTTCACCATGCGGGTCGCACCCCCTGGTGCGATCGCGTTGGCGCGCACACCGAAGCGACCCATCTCGAGGGCGGTGATCGTGGTGAGGGCGGCGATGCCGGCCTTTGCCGCGCCGTAGTTGGCCTGGCCGGGGTTCCCCTGCAGCCCGGCGGAGGAGACCGTGTTCACGATCGCCGCCCGACGGAGACGCCCCTCCTTCGACTCGTTCTGCCAGTACGCCCCCGCGAAGTGCGTCGTGTTGAACGTGCCCTTCAGGTGCACGCGCAGCACCGCGTCCCACTCCTCCTCGGTCATCTTCACGATGGACTTGTCCCGCAGGATGCCCGCGTTGTTGACGACGATGTCGAGGGCCCCGAAGGCATCGAGCGCAGTGTTCACGAGGTTCTCGGCGCCGGCCCACGAGCCGACGTCGTCGTAGTTGGTGACGGCCTCGCCGCCGCGGTCGTTGATGATGCCGACGACCTCGTCGGCCGGTCGCTTGTCGGAGCCCTCGCCGGTCATCGACACGCCGAGGTCGTTGACGACCACCTTCGCGCCCTGCGCCGCGAGCTCGAGCGCCTCGCCCCGCCCGACACCGTGTCCCGCGCCGGTGACCACCGCCACCTTCCCGTCCAGCAGCCCCATGAAGTCTCCCCGTGTGTGTGCTTGAATCCGAAACCTGACGTTCGTGTCATAGTAGCCAGAGCCTCAGGGGGGACGCAGATGGTCACGAAGGAAGAAGTGGTTGGCCGGCCTACTGGCAAGGCGACCATCACGCTGGAACGGGGACCGGTGACGCAGTTCGCCACCGCCGTCACCGAGTCCAGCCCGATCTACAGGCGCGCCGACGCGGCCGATGACGCGGGGTTCTCGGGCATCCCCGTGCCGCCGACCTACTTCTTTTCGGCCGCTGCGCTCTTCGGGGCGTTCCCCGAGGACCAACCAGCCGACGCCGCGCCGGCAACGAGCCCGATGATGGAGATCATCGGCTCGCTCATGGCCAAGGGCGGCATGGTGCTGCACGGCGAGCAGGAGTTCGTGTACCACCAGCCGATCGTCGTCGGCGACGTGGTGCACTCCGAGGGCAAGGTCGCCGACCTCTACACGAAGGAGAGCGGCGGCCGCACGATGACGTTCCTCGTCACCGAGGACGAGTACCGCAACCGCGACGGCGAGCTCGTGCTCACCGCTCGCATGAACCTCATCCACAGGACCTGAGATGGGAAGGAGCTCAACATGAGCCGTCTGCAGGATCGGGTTGCGATCATCACCGGCGCGGGGCAGGGCATCGGTCTCGCCTACGCCAAGCGCTTCCTCGCTGAAGGCGCCAAGGTCGTGGTCGCCGAGATCAACGAGGACCGCGCCGAGGGAGCGATGAAGGAGCTGGCCGGGCACGGCGACGCGACGCTCGTGCAGACCGACATCTCGGACGAGGCATCGGCAGCCGCGTGCGCGCAGGCGACGCTCGACGCCTACGGCAGGATCGACATCCTGCTCAACAACGCAGCGCTCTACTACGACATCGACAACGCGGACAACAGCTACGAGTACCTCCAGAAGGTCTACGGCGTGAACCTGCACGGCGCCTGGCTGATGGCCCGAGCCTGCGCACCGTCGATGGTCGAGCAGGGCGGCGGGCGCATCATCAACCAGTCATCCGGCGCCGCGTACATGTACATGCTCCCGCCCCAGGAGATCTTCCACGAGGTCGGCGCGTTCAGCTACTCGATGACGAAGTGGGGCGTCGTGGGGCTGACGAAGTTCCTCGCCGCTCAGCTCGGTCAGTACAACATCACCTGCAACTGCATCGCTCCTGGTGTGACGATGACCGAGGCGACCAAGAAGATCGTGCCCCCCGAGTTCCTGCCGATGGTCACGATGATGACGGCCATGAAGCGTGCCCTCGAGCCCGAGGACATCACCGGCGCCGCCGTGTTCTTCGCCAGCGACGACGCGAGCTTCATCTCGGGTCAGGTGCTGTGCGTCGACGGCGGGGGTTCGATGCCCGCCTGAGGCGTCGACTGAAGAGGTGACCCGCCTGGCGCCGCGCGTCGTCGTATCCTTGCGGCATGGCATCAAAGTCGATTCCGTCGGGCAACGCGAAGAAGCCGGGTCGGTCGATCAAAGAGAAGCGGGCTGCGAAGCACGCGAAGCAGGACGCGCAGAAGCAGTCACGTCGAGGCACCGACTCGAAGTAGTACCTGCGTCAGGCTGAGCGGTCGCGGAGCGCCGCAAGCGCGCGGTCGGCGTGCTGGTTCATGCCCACCTCGCTGTTGATCACGGCGAGGACGGTCGAGTCGGTGTCGATGACGAACGTGGAGCGCTTGACGGGCGTGATGCTGAAGCCGCCGCGCTTCACGCCGAACTGCTCCGCCACCGTGCGGTGCTCGTCGGAGAGCAACGGGTAGTCGAAGCCGTGCTTGTCCGAGAAGGCCCGCTGCTTCTCCACGCCATCGGCGCTGATGCCGACCCGCTGCGCGCCGACGGCCTCGAACTCGGCCTTGAGGTCGCGAAAGTGGCAGCTCTCCTTCGTGCACCCGTAGGTCATGGCCGCCGGGTAGAAGAAGAGCACCACCGGCCCGCCCTCCAACAGCGCGCTGAGCGTGCGCGGCGTCCCGGTCTCGTCGGGCAGCTCGAAGTCGGCGACCTTGTCCCCTGCTTTCATCGGGCGAACCCTACGGCGGTGTCGTCGGGTTCGGCGATCACCGGGTTCTCGATGGCACCGAGCCCTTCGATCTCGATGCGCACCACGTCTCCCGGCTTGAGGAGGATGGGCGGCTTGCGGGCGATGCCGACGCCGGCGGGCGTGCCGGTGGCGAGGACGGTGCCCGGCTCGAGCGTGCAGACGGTGGACAGCACCTCGATCTGCTCGGCGATGCTCCAGACCATCTCCTTGGTGGAGGCGTCCTGCAGCAGCTGACCGTTCACCCAGGTCTGCAGGTGCAGCGCCTGGGGGTCGGGCACCTCGTCCGGCGTCGTGAGCCACGGCCCGATCGGCCCGTGCGTGTCCCATGACTTGCCGAGCGTCATCGTCGGCGACCGCATCTGCCAGTCGCGCACGGACACGTCATCGACCACGAGGTAGCCGGCGATCACCTCGAGCGCACGGTCCACCGGGACGTGGCGGCACCGGCGACCGATGACCACGCCGAGCTCGCCCTCGTAGTCGACGACCGCGGATGCCTTCGGCACGTGGATGGGATCGAACGGTCCCGTGACGCACGTGCGCTGCTTGTTGAAGAAGATCGGGAACTCGGGACGCTCGCGACCGGACTCGTTGACGTGGTCGGCGTAGTTGAGGCCGATGGCGAGGAAGTTCGGCGGGACGGGGATCGGGGCGAGCAGCCGCACGTCGGCGAGCGCCACCCGGCGGCCGGACGGCGTGGCGGCGCCTGAGGCCACGGCGAGCACGTCGTCGCCGTCGACCACCTCGATCTGTTGGGCGTCGGCGTCCACGATGCCGACCTGGACCGAACCCTCGTGCTCGAAGCGGGCGATGCGCATGGGCACAGATGATGTCAGTCGAGGGCGCCCTCGGCATGCAGCCTGTCCTGCTCGCTCCTGCCGATGCCGAGCAGCTCGCCGAGCACCCACTCGGTGTCCTCCCCGAGGAGCGGCCCTGGCCGGTCGTAGCCACTCGGGGCACCCTCGATTCGAAACCCGTTGCGCTCGTACTGGCCGGGTCCGAGCTCGGCGTGGTCGAGCGCCACCAGGTGCTCCCGGTGCGCGAGCTGGGGGTCGTCGTGCACGTCACCGAAGTCCTGGACCGGCACGGCCTCGACGCCCACCGCCTGCAGCTCCTCGGCGATCGAGAGCGCCGTGCGCTCGGCCGTCCATGCCTCCAGGTCGCCATCCGCGCCCACGACCGACCAGAGCGCGGCGACGTCCTCGTCGGACCAGCACGCGATGGCCACCCAGCGATCGTCACCCGCGCACCGGAACAGGCCGTGCAGCGGGGGACCGGACCGATGCCCGTTGCCGAGCCGTTGGCCGGTCACGCCGTCCCGTCG
>JBEEGB010000231.1:0-3697 GCA_041166585.1 Acidimicrobiaceae bacterium | reverse complement strand
GGCGCGCTGCGCGATCGCCTCCGCTGAGGCGCGCAGCTGGTCGGGGTAGGGGTCGCCGTCGAGCACGCGCTCGGGGAGCGAGTGCGCGGTGAACAGGACCATCGTGCGCGCCGGCAGCTCGGCGAGCGCTTCCTTCACCGCGGTCGCTTGGAAGTCGAGCCACGGGTCGAGGTCCCACCACGACTCGATGCCCCGCGCCTCGAGGCCCGCGTCGGCGGCGCCTTCGCGGAGACGGTCGAGGTACTCGCCGACCGAGCCACGGCTGTAGTGGGGTGCGAGCACGACGCCGACGACGCGCTCGACTCCCGCCGTCGCGACCGAGACGACCGCGTCCTCGATGAACGGCGGCGCGTGCTTCTGCCCGAGCTCGACGATGCAGCGCTCCCCGAGTGTGTCCCTGAGACGCGCCAGCTGCGCTTCGGTGTTCTCGCGGAGCGGCGACACCCCGCCGATGGCGTCGTAGCGATCGCGCAGGTTCGCGAGCAGCTCGGGTGTCGGTGGCCGCCCCCGGCGGATGTGCGTGTAATACGCCTCGACGTCCTCGGGCGAGGCCGGCGTGCCGTACGCCATCGCGATCACACCGACAGTCAACCGGGCACGCCCTCCGCGTGAACCAGCGCAACCACCTGTTCGAGCACGCCGGGATCGATCTCGGGCAGCACGCCGTGGCCGAGGTTGAACACGTAGGCGGGATGGCCGCCGTTGTCGGCGAGCACCGCCCGCACCTTGGTGGCGACCGCGGGCCACGGTGCGAGGCACGCCGCGGGATCGAGGTTCCCTTGCAGCGCGGTGCCCGGTGGCACCCGTGTCCTCGCCACCGCCAGCGGCGTGCGCCAGTCGACGCCGACGACGTCGGCCCCGGCTTCGGCGAACAGGCCCAGCAGCTCGCCGGTGTGCACGCCGAAGTGGATGCGGGGGACGTCGAGGTCGGCCACCGCCGCGAACACCTTGGCGCTGGCCGGCAGCACGTGGCGGCGGTAGTCGTCAGGAGACAGCGCGCCCGCCCAGCTGTCGAAGAGCTGGATGGCGCGGGCGCCGTGCTCGATCTGCGATCGCAGCGACGCGATGGAGATGTCGGCGAGGCGGTCGACGAGGGCCGCCCACAGCGCGGGGTCGCCGTACATCAACGCCTTCGTCCGACCGTACGTGCGCGAGGGACCGCCCTCGACGAGGTACGACGCGACGGTGAACGGCGCACCCGCAAACCCGATGAGCGGGACCTCGTCCGGCAGCTCCTTCGTCAGCGCCGCGACGGTCTCGAGCACGTACGGCGTGTCGAGCTCGGGCTCGAGCGGTCGTAGGCGCTCGAGATCCGCGGCGGCGCGGAAGGGCTCGTCCACCACCGGGCCGATGCCCGGCGCGATGTCGACACCGAAGCCGATCGCGGCGACCGGCACCATGATGTCGGAGTACAGGATCGCGGCATCCACCCCGTAGCGGTGCACCGGCTGCAACGAGATCTCGGCGGCGAGCTCAGGGTCGCGGATGGCGTCGAGGATGCTTCCCTCACCGCGGAGCGCGCGGTACTCCGGGAGCGAACGCCCCGCCTGGCGCATGAACCACACCGGCACCCGGTCGTGGGGCTCGCCGCGGCAAGCGGCGAGGAAGGGCGAGTCGTTGACGGGCATCGTGTGCAAGGTAGCGGTGGGGTGGGAGGCTCCGGCAATGCGCCGCAGCATCGACGACCACCCCTTCAGCGAGGCCGACCTGCCCCAGAGCGACGACGATCTGCAACGGCTCTCCTGGGCCGTGGCGATCAGCGACGACTACGACGATGCCGAGCCCCGCGTCGTGCTGACCGTCGAAGAGGTCGGCCACGCAGGGGAAGGGCTCGTCCTGCACCTGGCGCCGCCGCTCGCCCGCCGGCTCCGTCTCGCCCTGCGCGACGCGCTGCGCGAGATCGGCGAACCCGCCGACTGACCGTCCCTACCGTCCCCCGACCCGCCGAACTTCGGCGCGAGGCGGTGTGATCACACCGTCTCGCATCCAACATTCGCCGGGCGAGCGTCGGCCGGAGGCTACGCGGCGGGGTGGGTGGCGGTGAGGCGGGCGAGGAGCTCGGTGGCGGCGGGGTGCTCGAGGCGCTGGATGGTGGTCGAGCGGGCCTGCTCTGCCACCTGCGCGCGGCGGTCGGGGTCCATCGCGTTCGAACCCATGACGCGCAAGTCGTCCGCGGTCGGCTCGAGCACCAGCACCTGGGTGCCGCTGGCGCGGATGGCGCGCACCTCGCGGTCGAGCACCCACGACGCCAGCGCGCGCGAACCGACGTTGGGTGTCGGGCGCAGCGCGGTCCACGGCGCCGACATCGTCGACACGACCACCACGAGCTCGAGTCCGAGGCCGGCGAAGAGGTCGGCGTTGGATGGGGAGTGCGCGCCGCCGTCGACGTAGGTGTCCGCGCCGATGGCGACCGGTTGCAGGTAGCCGGGGATCGCGGACGAGGCCTCGACCGCGGTGCCGACGTCGGGGACGTCGACGTCGTCTCGTCCGAACACGACGCGGCAGCCGTCGCGGAGGCGCAGCGCGCAGATCCAGAGCGGATCTTCTGGCCACCGCGTGTCGAAGAGCGCACGAACGCGATCGCCGATCGGGCTCGTGGGCACAAGGCCCGCGGGCAGGAGACCTGCGAGCGCGGCGAGCGGACGCGCGTTCCAGGGCGGGAGGAGCGCGGTCGCCGCGAGCTGCGGTGAGGCGGGCATCGGCAAGCCCCGCGGGAACGGCGGCCGGCTCGGCAGCTTGGCGATCGGCGGGAGGTGGCCGATCAGCCGGTGCCCCTCCGGCGACATCGCCTGGTTCGTCGTGCGCGCGAATTGGTCAGCGGGTGACAGGCCGGCCCGCAATGCAGCGGCGGTGATCGATCCGGCCGAGGTGCCGAGGATCACGTCGGCGCGGCGGGCATCCCAACCGGTCGCCTCTGCGAGCGCGGCAAGAGCGCCGGCTTGATACGCGCCACCGACGACACCACCTGCCCCCAAGACCAAACCCACGGTCACGGGACCATGCTCGCGGTTCACGCGCGCCGCGCCCTAATCGCGCCAGCCCATGAGCGAGCGGGGATCAGTGGTGGAAGATGTCTCCCAGGCCGTGACCGTGGCCGTGGTCATCGGGGTGATCGTGCGCGGCCGCGAGCCCTTCACCGAGCCCGTGGTGCTCGTCACCGTGGAACCCGAGACCGCCGTCGTGGATCGAGTCGTGCAGACCGGAGAGCCCGTCGGCATGGTCGTGCTCGATGCCGAGGCCGAAGTGCCCGGCGCCGCCACCGAGGTGGCCGTGGTCGTCCACCACGACGTGGTCGTGCAACGCCGCCTCGACCGCGGCGTGCGTCGCGGAGGCCGGATCGTGGGGGAGGAGCACCGCGCCTGCATGGCCCTCGGTGACCGTCACGTGCTCGGTCAGGCTCTGGTGGAGCCCTCCGCTCACCGACTCTGCCGCGGCCAGATCGGCGGGGTGACCTGCCTCGTGCGCCGCTCCGACGCCGAAGGCATGGTCGTGGGTTCCGTGTTCGTGGTCCGCATTGTCCCGCATCGGTCCATGGTCGCCTGATCGGTCGTCGCTGTCCAGGGTTTCCGAGTCCGTTTCCCATGCCCTGCCGTGTCGGTAGGATGTTCTGTCCCCTGGACGAAGGACCGATGTTTGGCCCTCCACCCTGACCTCGCCGCCGAGCAGGCCTACCTTGACCACGCCTACGAGTGCCTCG
>JBEEGB010000230.1:0-5014 GCA_041166585.1 Acidimicrobiaceae bacterium | reverse complement strand
GTCGCGACAGCGTCGACGATCGATGGCTCGTCGTCGACGACCAGCACCCTCTGACGTGGGACCTCTCCGGACATGCGACGACCTCCTGTCCATACCCTTGCACGGTCGGCTCCGGCTTCCCTGTGCGACACCTGTGCGCCGGCTGTGAAACCGGGCCCGGGAGCGCGTAGGCCCTAACCTCCCGAAGTGCGGATCTTGGCGGTGGGGGCCGAGCCCGTTGGCGTGATCGCCATCGGCGCCAACGCCACCGGGATCGTGGCCATCGGTCAGCTCGCCACCGGCGTGATCGCCGTCGGCCAGCTGGCGCGCGGGGTGGTGGTCGTCGGCCAGCTCGGCCTCGGGTTCGTCACGTTCGGTCAGCTCGTCTTCGGCGTCGTGTGGGCCGGCGGCCAGCTCGGCGTGGGCGGCACCGCCGGCCCGGGTCTCGTGTTCGGCCCGTTCGGACACCTGAACGTGCTGGCGTTGTTCGGCAAGCGACCGCGTCCCGCCTACCGCCACGAGCCGATCAGCCAGACCCGGTTCGTCCTTGGACTCGTGATCGTGTTCTCAGTGCTCGCGGCCTGGTGGTTCGGCGCGGGCCAGTGGCTCCTCGACGCCATCACCCGCACCGGAGGCATCTTCAACGACGCCCCTCGCAAGCTCCGCTGACGCTCGACTCCTCTCATTCTGGCGTCAATCCCGTCGCCTATGCAGACATGGTTGACGCCAGAATGATCGGGAGGGCGGTGAGGAGGGCGTCGATGTCGTCGGTGGTCGTGTGGCGGACGATGCCAGCTCGCACCGCGCCACCGCCCGCTCGCAGGCCGAGCGCGTCGATCAGCTCGCACGCGTAGTTGTCGCCGCTCCACACGGCGATGCGCCGATCTGCCAGCTCGGACGCGACCCCTTCCGGGGTGTGGCCGTCGACGGTGAAGATCGTCGTGGGTGCACGGCCCCGCGTGGACAGCGGCGCGTGCACCGTCACCCCGTCGATCGCCCGCAGCCCGGTCTCGAGTCGCTCGAGCAACCCGCCCTCGGCGACGGCCACCGCATCCCACGTGTGCTCGGCCATGAACGCCGCGGCACCGCCGATGCCGGCGAGCACCTCGAACGCCTTGGTGCCCGTCTCCCACCGGTCGGGACCGTCGTAGTCGGCGGGCCGCACCCGGTAGGGCTCGACGCCGCTCAGCAGCTCGGGTTGCAACACGAGGATCCCGGCGTGCGGGCCGTACCACTTGTACGGCGACGTCACGAGCGAGTCGATCCCCCATCCGTTCACGTCGACGGGCAGGTGTGGCACCCGCGCCACCGCGTCGACGTGCAACCTGCTGCCGGCCGCGTGCGTCATCTCCAGCGCGACGCGGAGGTCAGGGGCATGGCCGGTGAGGTTGGACGCGCCGGACAACGCCACCCACGCGACATCCCCACCCGCGAGCGCAGACCGGAGGTCGTCGAGGTCGAGCGAGCCGTCAAGAGGATCGACTGGCACCATCGTGATCTCGGCCCCGGCGTCCTCCGCCGCCAGCACCCAGGGGGCGACGTTCGAGTCGTGGTCGAGCTGCGTGCAGATGATTCGCTCGCCGCCCTTCCACGTGCGAGCGAGCGCACGGGTGTAGGCGAACACGAGCGCCGTCGAGCTGGCCCCGAAGATCACCTGCGAACCGTCGGCTCCCAACAACCGGCCGACGTCGGCCCGCACCTCGTCCACCATGGCGCTGGTGCGGATGCTCGCGTCGAACTGTCCGCCCTGGTTGGCCGGCGCGGGGCTGCACAGGTACGTGTGCATCGCCTCGATCGAGGTGTCGACCGGCAACGTGCCCGCGGGACCGTCGAGGCGCACCCAGCCGTCGCTGAGCCCGGGGAAGCGATGACTGAGGTCGGGAAGCGTCACGCCGACCTCGAGATGGTGATGTCCACGCGTGCTCCTCGTTCGCCCTGTCCCAACCTTGGCACGAAGTCCACAGCTTGGGGTTTGCAGCAACGGCTTAGGGGGTTCTCAGGAGCCTCACAGGTTCGACCGGTTGGATCCCCCCACGACCGACCAGCAGGAGCCCCGATCGATGTCCCTTGAAGAGCCGATGACCGTCCACCGTTCGCAGCACGCCGCCGGATCACCGGCCGAGGTGCTCGAGCACTCGTTGTTCGAGGCGAAGCGGATCCTGGTCGGACAGGACCGGATGATCGAGCGCCTCTTCGTGTGCTGGCTCTCCGGCGGCCACTGCCTGATCGAGGGGTCCCCCGGCTTGGCCAAGACCCTCGCGGCGGAGACCGTCGCCCGCATCCTCGGCGGCACCTTCGCCCGTCTGCAGTTCACCCCCGACCTCGTCCCCGCCGACCTCGTCGGCACGCGCATCTACCGTCCATCACAGGAGCGCTTCGACGTCGAGCTCGGCCCGGTGTTCGCCAACGTCGTGCTCGCCGACGAGATCAACCGGGCACCGGCGAAGGTGCAGTCAGCGCTGCTCGAGGTGATGGCCGAGCGCCAGGTGTCGATCGGTGGGACCACCTACCCGGTGCCGCGACCGTTCCTCGTCATCGCCACCCAGAACCCAATCGAGAGCGAGGGCGTCTACCCGCTCCCCGAAGCGCAGCGCGACCGGTTCCTGATGAAGGTGCCCGTCGGCTACCCGAGCGATCGGGAAGAGGCGGAGATCGCGCGTCGCATGAGCGTGGAGCCGCCCGTTGCGCGCCCCATCCTCGACGCCGAGAAGCTGATCGCCCTCCAAGACGCAGCCGCTCACGTGTTCGTGCACGACGCGGTGCTCGACTACGCGGTGCGGCTCGTGGCCGCGACCCGCCGGCCCACCGAGCACGCCTTGCCCGAGCTCGCACCGTTCATCGCGCACGGAGCCAGCCCGAGAGCGACGCTCGGCCTCATGGCCGCGGGCCGGTCGCTGGCGCTCATGCGGGGCCGCAGCTACGCCCTGCCTCAGGACGTGTACGACGTTTCTCGCGACGTGCTCCGCCACCGGGTGCTCCTCTCCTACGAGGCGATCGCTGACGGCCATGACGCCGACGCGATCGTCGAGCGGATCGTCACCACAGTGGTCGCGCCCCGCGTGGCGCCCAGCCAGGACGGGTTGGTGGTCGAGGATCGGGCGGCCTCCGCGGCATGACCGACCTCTTCACGAAGGAGGTCGTCAGCAGCGAGCCGAACCTCCGTCAGCTCGAGCTGGCCATCAACCGCAAGCTCGACGGGCTCCTTCATGGCGACTACCAAGGCCTGCTCCCGGGCGCCGGGACCGACGCCGGCGGTGGCCGTCTCTACAACGTCGGCGACGACGTGCGCCGCATCGACTGGAACCTCAGCGCACGCTCGAACGCCACCCACGTCCGTGAGACCATCGCCGACCGCGAGCTCGAGACGTGGCTCGTCATCGACGGCACCGCCAGCCTCGACTACGGGACGGCGCGCTGCGAGAAGCGTGATCTCGTCCTCGCGGTGACGGCCGCCTTCGGGTTCCTGACCGCTCGAGCCGGCAACCGCATCGGTGCCGTCGTCTTCGACGGCGCGCAGACCGATGTCGTGGCTCCTCGTGGAGGACGCGAGTCCGTGCTCGCGCTGCTGCACCGCTTGCAGCGGCGGCCGCCCGCATCGTCCGGCTCCGGATCGCTCGCGGCCGCGCTGCGGCGCGTCCAATTCCTCGCCCGGCGGCGCGGCCTGGTGGTCGTCGTGTCCGACCTCCTCGACGACAGCGACTGGTCGCGCGAGCTGCGGACCTTGGGGGCGCGACACGAGGTGGTCGTCGCCCACGTGTCTGACCCACGGGAAGACGACCTCCCCGCCGTCGGGATGCTCACCCTCGTCGATGCCGAGACCGGCGAGCTGCACGAGGTGCAGACGGCCAGCAAGCGCTTCCGGGCGCGCTACGCCGCGGCCGCGAACGAGCGTCGAGCGACCACAATGGCGTCCATCCGCGCTTCGCGCGCCGGACACCTGGAGGTCTCCACCGACCGTGATTGGCTGCTCGACATCGTGAAGTTCGTGGTCGCGAAGCGGCGACGGCGATGAGCTTCCTGCATCCCGACCGCCTGTGGCTGCTCATCGGCGTCGCCGGCCTGATCGTCGCGTACGTCGTGCTCCAGCGCCGGCGCCAAGCGGCCATCGCCCGCTACACGAACCCCGCCTTGCTCTCGAGCATCGCCCCCAACCAGCAGGGCTGGCGCCGCCACCTCCCCAGCGGGCTCGCCATCATCGGTCTCCTCGCCATCGTCGGAGCCATCGCGCAACCCACCCGCCCCGAGCGCGTGGCCCGAAACGAGGGCGTCGTGGTGGTGGCCGTCGACGTCTCCGCGTCCATGCGCTCCACCGATGTCTCCCCCACGCGGATCGACGCCGCGATCAGCGGTGCCGTCTCCTTCGTCGGCAGCGTGCCTCCGGGCATCGAAGTGGGGCTCGTCGCGTTCGACGGCGGCGCCCGACTGCTCGTGAGCCCCACGACCGACCGCGCCACGGTGCTTGCCGCGATCACAGGGCTGCAGACCGGTCCGGGCACGGCGGCGGGCGAGGCGATCTACACGTCGCTCGACGCCATCAAGGCGAGCCTGTCCCCGGGGACCACGTCGGCCGCGTCCGCGACCGGCAAGCAGCTCCCAGCCGCGATCGTGCTCCTGTCCGACGGCGTCACCACCGTGGGTCGCCCCGTCGAGGGGGCCGCGAAGGCGGCCGCCGACGCTCGTGTCCCGATCAGCACGATCGCCTTCGGCACGCCCAACGGGACGGTGACGGTCGAAGGGCAACGGATCCCGGTGCCGGCCGATCCGGCGACGATGTCGAGGGTGGCGAAGATCAGCGGCGGCAACTTCTTCGAGGCCGCATCGTCCGGCCAGCTCCATGACGTCTACCGCACCATCCAGCTCGACGTCGCGTACACGACCCAGCAGCGCGAGATCACCCGAGCGCTGCTCGGTGTGGCGCTGATCGCGCTGGTCGGCGCCACCCTCCTCGCCATGGGCTCGACCGCCCGAGCTGTCTAGATGAGCCCGACAGGACAAGCCCGATGACCCTCCTCTCCCCCGGCAAGCTGTGGCTGCT
>JBEEGB010000229.1:0-5481 GCA_041166585.1 Acidimicrobiaceae bacterium | reverse complement strand
CGGGCCTCGTCTCTGATGGAGGCGTTCAGGGTGTCGCCGACGACGAACGACGACGTGATGATGGCCGTCCCGAGCAACGACCCGAGCACGACGAGGACCGCCTCGCCCTTGCGCCGTCTCACGTTGCGCACGGCCAAGCGGCGGAACGTCGGCCGAAAGGCGAAGTCGAACACCGTCAGCGCTGCGATCACCAGCAGCGGGGTGGCGAGCAAGAGGATGAGCAGCCTCATCGGAAGTGCTCGGCCAACACCTGAGCCGGCGGCCCCTGGGCGGTGATCCGTCCGTCGCGCACCTGCACGAGCCGGTCGCCGCGCGCGCCGATGCTGCGGTCGTGGGTGACGATGATCAGCGTCTGACCGGAGCGGTGCACGTCGAGGAGCAGCTGGAACACCTCCTCCGCGGTCTGGCTGTCGAGGTTGCCGGTGGGTTCGTCCGCCCACACCAGCGCGGGTCGCGCCACGAGGGCGCGCGCGATCGCAACCCGCTGCTGCTCGCCACCGGACAGCTCGGTCGGGCGGTGGCCGGCACGATCACCGAGGCCGACGATGCGGAGCATGGCCTTGGCGCGGTAGCGGGCCTCGCGCCCGTTGACGCCGTTGACGAGCAGCGGCAGCTCGACGTTCTCCGACGCGGTGAACACCGGGATGAGGTTGAAGCTCTGGAAGATGAAGCCCATGCGCCGAGCGCGGTGCTCGGTGCGACGGGCATCGGGCATCAGGTGGATCTCCTCGCCGTCGACGAGCACCGAGCCGCCGTCGATGTCGTCGAGGCCGGACAAGCAGTTGAGCATCGTCGTCTTGCCGTTGCCCGACGGCCCCATCACCATCAACAGCTCGCCGGCGTCCACGTCGAGATCGATCCCACGCAGCGCCTCGACCTCTTGGGCGCCGGTCCGGTAGATCTTGCGGACCCCCCGCGCGCTCAGGATCGGGTAGGCCGCCATGCGCTCACGACTCTACGGAGGAGGCGCTCAGGCGGACGGAAGGGTGAAGACGAAGCAGGCCCCACCGTCGTCGGCCTGCTCGTACCACACGCGGCCACCCATCGCTTCGACCAGACCACGCACGAGCGCGAGGCCGATGCCGCCCTCGACGCGGCGGCGGGGACGCGACGTCAGCGGCCGCAGCTCGGAGAACAACGTGGGCTCGAGCTCGACGTCGACGCCGGCGCCGTGGTCGCGCACCGCGATCTCGACCTCACCATCGGAGACCGTGGCCGAGACCCGCACCGGCGCGGCCCCGAACACGAGCGCGTTCTCGACCAGGTTGGCGATGACCTGCTCGAGCCGCCTCCGGTCGCCGATGACCTGAAGCCCGGTCGGCACCTCGATCTCGACCCCGTTCGAATCGGGCACCGCGGCCAGGGCGGAGTGCACCGCGCTGGCGAGGTCGACGTCGCGCCGGGTGACGACGACCGAGTCGTGCTCGAGGCGGCTCATCTGATGCAGGTCGTCCGCGAGCCGGGTCATGCGCTCGGCCTGCTGGCGGATCTTCTCCCCCACCGCCTTCACCCGCATCGTGTCGAGCTCGTCGCCGTAGGCCTCGAGCGTGGCGCCCAACCCGAGCACGGTGGTGAGCGGCTGGCGCAGCTCGTGGCCGAGGAACGCGAAGAACTCGTTGCGCAGCTGCTCGAAGCGCAGCATCGACGTGAGGTCGCGGACCACGCCGTCATGGCCCACCACCTCGCCGTCGACGCGGCGCTCGACGGTGTGGATGTCGACGATGCGCACCACGCCGTCGGCCCGCCGGATCGCCACCTCGCTCTGGTGGTCGTCGTCATCGAGGTTGAGCTGGGTGGCGGGGTCGAGCACGTCGACGAGACGGGCACCGACGAGCTCGTCGAGGCGCCGGCCGACGATGACGGCGAGCGAGGCGTTGGCGTAGCGGATGCGCCCCGCGAGGTCGACCTCGTAGACACCGTCGGTGGAGCGCTCGACGACGTTCGCGTACCGGGCTCGTCCTTCCTCGCGCGCGTTCATCACGGCCTGCCAGTGGCCTCGGGCCACCGCGTCGGTGAGGCGGTCGAGCACGGGCAGCACGCGGGTGAGGACCAGCGAGAGCGCGAGGCCCCAGTGCCGGCCCCGCTCCTCCGCCACCTCCACGGCGGTCTGCACGACCAGGTCGCGGGAGATGCGCAGCACGGCGAGGATCTCGGGGAGCGGTGCGCCCGACTCGGCGGCCTCGGCCCCGACCGACGCGAGCTCGGCCATCAGGGTCTCGTCGACGTCGTCGCCGAGCGATGCCACCGCGAGGATCGCCTCGAACCGCGCCTTGGCGTCCTCGATGAAGCGGGCCTGCTGGCTCGGTCCCCAGCTCGCCGCCTCGGGGAAGAACGACACGAACAGGTCGAGCGCCCTCCTCGCCATCGTGCCGGCCCGGCTGTCGAGCGCGGTGAAGAGCGAATCCGGGTCGAAGTCCCCGAAGTCGAGATCGCCGAGGGACAGCGATGCGTCCAGCTCGCCGGAGCCACCGTGGTCGACGTTGCGGGCGAGGAAGGCCTTGAGGTCGCCCATGGCGAAGCGCGGCCCGTCGTCCTGCTCCGCGGACGGGCGCAGGTAGCCCGCCCCCACCAGCGCCTCGACGCTGGACACGGGCAGGTGGAGGACCCCCGCCGCCTCGGGAAGGGTCATCTGGCGCGGACCGCTCAATTCGCCTGCCATCTCAAGAGGAGGATTCGACGTCCGAGCACGAGATCTTCTTTCCCCGCCCTACTTCTGACGAGCCGTCAATAGCCACTCGCCTCCATCGGCATCGACGTCGTCCGTCTTCACCCGTCCTTCGGCCGCCAGCTTGCGCAGGTGGGCGTGGATCGACTGGCGAGCGCGCGGGACCAGCTCGTCGATCAGCCCGGGGTAGAGCCGATCGACCACCGAGGGGATCGTGCGGTCGCCGGCGGCCAACGCGTCCAACACCTGCTGCTCTCGCTCCAGGCGGTGGCTGATGTACTCGTTGATGATCGCCAGCGGGTCCTCGATCAGGTGGCCGTGAGCAGGGGCGATGGCCCGCAACCGCATGCCCTTGAGCCGTTCGAGCGAGCTGAGGTAGGCGGCCATGTCACCGTCGGGCGGAGCGATCACCACGGTCGAGCCCTGCATGATGTGATCGCCGGAGAAGAGCAGCCGCTCCTCCTGGAGCAGGTAGCACAGGTGGTTCGAGGCATGACCGGGGGTGTGCACCGCGGCGAGGCGGAACTCGGTGGCCTCGATCTGGAACCCGTCGCGGATCTCGCGATCGACCTCGAGCCCGTCGCGGCTGTCGAACGCGAGCACCTCTGCGCCGGTGCGAGCCTTGAGACGCGCTGCGCCGGGCCAGTGGTCGGGGTGGGTGTGGGTGCAGAGGATCCAGCGGATCCGGTCGCCTCCACAGCCGATGATCGCCTCGAGATGGGCGTCGTCGTCCACGCCGGGGTCGATCACCGCCACCTCGTCGATGCCGACGAGGTAGGTGTTCGTGCCCGGGCCTGTCATGACCCCTGGGTTCGGGGCGAGGATCCGGCGCACCAGCGGGCTGAGCGCCGAGGCGACCCCGGTGACGAGCGGCTTCGGGACCGGCGCGGGATCGGGTGCGGCCTCAGCCATCGCCGGCTCCCTCGACGGCCAGGCACCCCGCGCTCGCGGCGGCGAGCGCGCTCGCGGCGGATCCGTGCGCCGCGAGGGCTCGCAGGTTGGCGACCGTCGGCTGGATGAGGTCGATCGCTCCTGCGCGCCACCGGTCGAGCGCGTCGGCAGGGCGCATCCACTCGCTCGCCACGGTCTCGTGCTCGTCGTGGCCGGCCAGCTGTGCCGCCGCGGCGGTCGGAGCCGCGGCCAGGAAGAAGCGGGTGTCGTACCGGCGGGGCGACGGGTGCGGAGTGATCCACCGTCCGGCGTAGGCGAGCGACCCGGTGGCGAGGACGAGCCCCTCCTCGTCGCACACCTCCGCCATCGTCCGCTCACCGGCGTGCAGGGCCTTGCGCGCGAGGGGCAGGCGCTCCGCCCGGTCCGGGTCGTCAACGACGAGGTCCTCACCCGCCGAGGTGGTCGCGAGGAGCAGCCCGGACTCCTCGAAGCACTCCCGGATGGCGGCGACGGCGTAGGCCAGCCCCGGGCCCGGCGGCGTGGGCAGCCCGGTGCAGACGCCGGCCAGCGCGGGCTCGCGGTCGGCGTCGTCGACCGCGCCTCCGGGGAACACGTGCGCACCGGCGGCGAACACGAGGTCGTCACGGCGGCGGAGCAGCAGCACCTCGAGCGCCTCGTGACGGTCGCGCACCACCATGACGGTGGCCGCGTCCCGGGGCTCGATCACGAGGCGAGCCCAGTCACGCGGGGAGCTCTGGCGATCCTGGCGGCCGGCGGGTGGCGTCGCTTCCGGTGACGTCGCGGGCCGTCACGTCGTGGATCCCGCTGCCGTCGACCCGGCGACCCACGCCGTCGACGACGCGGAACGCGAACGACCCGCGCTTGCGGAAGCTGCGCAGGAGCAGGGACCGCACCGCGATGCGGATCGGCGGGAGCAGGAGGAGCACGCCGAAGACGTCGGAGATGAAGCCCGGCGCGATCATCAGGGCGCCGGCGAGGAGGATGAGGAAGCCGTCGACGACCTCTTTGTGCGGCAGGCCGCCCTCTGCCAGCGTCTGCTGCAGGCGACGGAGCACCATCAGGCCTTCGCGCTTGCACAGCCACGCGCCCACGATGCTGAAGAGGATGAGCAGGCCGAGCGTGTCGAGCACCCCGATCTGGCCTGCCACGGTGACGATGACCGCGAGCTCGATGATCGGTGCGATGAGGAAGAACGCGGCCAGGATGGCGACCATCCCGTGAGGTTACCGCTCGGTTAGCGTCCCTCCGATGGCGAGCGAGGGGGGTTCAGACACCGCGTCACCCCTCGAACGCCTTCGCCGGCTGGTGCCGCGCACCGCGCTCGGCCTGGCCGCCTTGCTGTGCTGCATGGCCGTCGCGTCGGCGTTCAGCGGCGCGGTGCTCTACGCGTACTACGAGTCGCGCCAGCAGCAGACCACCGACAAGGTCGAGAAGTTCTTCGGCGACTTCCAGCAGCAGATCGACGCGGCGAAGAAGCTGGTGAAGGCGGAGGGCGACCAAGCCAAGCAGGACATCCGCACCCAGCTCGATGAGCTGCAGAAGTTCGCGGCGAGCGGCAGCACGCTCACCGGTCTGCTCGACAAGGCGCAGCCGTCGGTGTGGTTCGTGCAGACCCTGGACGAGAACGGTGCTCCCTCTGTGGGCTCCGCGTTCGTGGTGTTCTCCGACGACCAGCAGTCGTTCCTCCTCACGTCGTACACCGTGATCCGGGCAGCCACCGTGCAGCCGGCTCCGGTCGTCACGCTGGTCAAGGGGGACGAGCGCCTCGACGCCACGGTCATCCAGTGGGAGCCGACGAAGGACCTCGCCCTCCTGAGCATCAACAAGCCGCGGGTGGCGGCCCTGCCGTGGGCATCGACCGACGCCCAGCCGCGCATCGGCGACCGGCTGTTCGCCATCTCGGG
>JBEEGB010000228.1:0-8113 GCA_041166585.1 Acidimicrobiaceae bacterium | reverse complement strand
TGCGCGTCGATGAGCGACGCGACGCAAGGACCCGGTTGGTGGCAGGCATCGGACGGCAAGTGGTATCCGCCCGAACAGCACCCTGAGTTCACCAGCCCCACGCAGCCGGTGGAGTCGGTTCCGCCGGTTCCGCCGGGCCCGCCGGCCGCGCCGGTCGCGCCGACACAGGCGATGGCGCCCGTCCCCGCCCCGCCAGGCCCTCCCGGTCCGCCGATCCCACCCCCGGGCGCACCGATCGCAGCCGGGGGACCGCCGCCGGGAGCCGGAAGCCGTGGGAAGGTCATCGCCATCGCGGCTGTCGCCGCCGCGATCCTGATCGTGGCGGCGCTGCTGTTGTTCAACCGTGACAGTGGCAACGGGACGAAGCTCGCGGCAACCGACAGCGCGAGCACGAACCAGACCGACATCACCACGACGACGAAGAAGAGCACTACCACCACGAGCCGAGCGACGACGACGACGAGGCCGACCACCACGACCACGCCGCCCGTTGATCCCGCCAAGCTCAAAGCGCGCCTCCTCACCGCGAGCGAGATGGGTTCCGGTCTGGTCGAGAGCACCTTCACCCCCGACAGCAAGAACCCTGAGGCGTGCGGCCAGCCCAACACCGACATCGCGGTCCCGCCGGCGGCGATCGTCGGCCGAAGCGCGGCGGAGACCAACGTGCGCGCGGTCGTCGAGCAGGTGCGGGCTTACGCCGACGCCGCCACCAGCGCGAAGGCCTTCGACGCCGGCCAGAAGGGCGTCAGCTGCAGCCAGGGCAATGCCTTCGACTCCAGCGGCAAGCCGACCCCGATCACCATCGGCCCGGTGCAGAACATCACCGGCAGGGTCAACGGATCGAGGCAAGCCATCGCCGTCACCGCCACCGGCCAAGGCTTCGAGGCGTTGGTGATCGCCGCGGACATCGGTGGTGAGGTGGCGGTCTTCCAGTTCGAGACCACTGCAGGGGCGGGGACGGAGACGCTCGACGCTCGCCTCCCGATCGCTCAGGCAGGCATCGACAAGCTGCGCGCGAGCTGAGGGCTAGCGACGGCTAGTGCTTGAGCTGCACGGCCGCGAGCGTGACGTGGTCGCCGAAGGCGGAGTCGCTGTCGATCGTGTCCGGGTCGGAGACCGCGAGGGTGCCGGTGACGTCCACCGTCCACGTACCGGCGGGCGTCACCGCATCCTTGAAGTCAACGAACACCGTCGGGTAGCCGAACGTCGGTGACGTCGCGGTACCAACGACCTTGCCGGTGGGGTCCTTCACGGTGATGTCGTAGACGAACCCGTTGATGGCGCCGGTCACGCCGTCAGGCGAGGGGTGGGAGAGCACGAGGCGGATGGCCTTCGTCCCAGGGGCGACGGTGAAGGTGAACGTGTGCGAGTCGGGCGCGCCTCCGACCGTCGCCGGTGGCGCGGCCCAGGTCCACAGATCCTCGTCCGTCACCGTCCAGGCGTCGGCCGCGAGGACCCGCGCGCTGGCGGCGGCCTGCAGCGGGTTGAGCACGGTCGACAGGTCGCTCCGGCTGGCCAGCGCGACGGCATCGTCGAGCGCCACCCGCCCGTACCCGCCCTCCCAGAACGGGGTGGTCTTCGACAGCGGCTTCGCGGTCACCTGGAGGATCTTGCGCAGGTCGGGTGGGGTGAGGCTCGGGCGCACGCCCTTCAGCACCGCGGCGGCGCCGGCCACGTGCGGCGACGCCATGCTGGTGCCGGATGCCGTGGTGTTCTGCCCCGGTGGGCAGGGACCGACGAGCGTGCCTGAGGTGTCACAGGTCGAGGAGATGTCGACACCTGGCGCGGTGACGTCGGGGTGGTACACGCCGACGCGGTCACCGGTGAAGTGCGTGTGCCCGTCGGCGCCGGGGGCAACGCCCTGCGAGTTGTCGTAGACGAGCCCGTTCGACGAGAAGTCGGCGCGCACGTGCTTGACATCCTCGGCGGCGACCGACAGCACCCAGGGCGCCTCGGAGAACGGGTTGAGCGTCATCTCCCAGTCGCTGGTGCCGCTGTTGCCGGCGGCGAACACGACGAGCACGCCTCGATCGGAGACGGCCTTCGTGGCGACGTGCACCGGGTTGCTGGGATCGAACTGCTCGAAGCTGTTGCCCCATGAGTTGTTGGCCACGTCGATGCCCCAGAGGTCGGGCTGGTCGAGCATGTGGTCGTAGGCCGACACGACCGCCGTCGTGAAGAGGATGTCGCCCATCGAGTAGCAGACGAGGGTGGCGTCGGGTGCGACGCCGATGTGGGTGGGATCGGTGTGCCCGTCGGCGGCGATGATGCCTGCGACGTGGGTGCCGTGCCCCGAGGTGAGGTCGGAGTTCGAGTACGGGCCTTGATCGATGGGCACGACCAACGCGCCGTCACCGGACTTGTTCGGGTCCGGGGGCATGTTGGCGTACTCGAGGCCGACGAGCTTCACGTTGTGGGCGACGTGGTCGGCCAGGTCGGGATGGGTCGCGTCACAGCCCGAGTCGACGACGGCGACGGTCACGCCCTTGCCCGTGTTCCCGGCGGCGCGCACGGAGGCGCCGCCCATCGCATCAGCCGATGCCTGGTCGAGGTAGTGGAGCTGCTCGTTCGGGTAGACGTCGTGCACGGCGCCAGAGGTGACCGCGAGCTTCATCGCTGCGGTCGTGCCGTACACGAAGGCGAGGGGCAGCTGGTGCATCGGTTGCACCTCGAGGCCGAGCTTGCTCAGCCGAGCCACGTCGGTTGCGGTCGGCACGGCACCGAGCGTCGCGATGCCGGTGGTGATGTCGGCGGGGGCATGCGCGGCGAGGAGCTGCGCGAGGCCGATCGTCGTCCTGCTGGAGACCGCGGTGCCGTTCAGCGGAGCGGGGTTCGAGGCCTTCGCGGAGCCGATGGCGCTGACTCCGAGCACACCGACGAAGAGCGCGGCGACGAGACGGCGATGTTTCATCACAGTGATTTCGCCGTGGACTACGTGCTTCCCTTCACGAGCTCGTAGTCGTCCGGCTGCACGCGGCGGGTGCGCTCCCAGTACTCGAGCAGCGTGAACGGCCAGTTCTGGGCCACGTGGCCGTGCTCGTTCTTGTACCAGCTGTTGACGTTCGACACGCCCCAGGCCATCAACGCGTTCTCGGCGTCGACGCCTTCGTTGAAGGTGTCGTGGACGTCCTTGCGGACGTCGAGCGCCTTGTGGCCGCTGTCGAGCAGCAGGCGCAGGCAGTCGAGGATGTACCGCACACCGCACTCGGAGAAGTAGACGATGCTCCCGTTGACCACGATGTTGGTGTTCGGCCCGTACAGACAGAACAGGTTCGGGAAGCCGGGGACGGTGACGCCGAGGTAGGCGCGGGCGTCACCGGCCCAGTGCTCGTGCAGGTCGAGCCCATCGCGGCCCGTGACCCTCATCGGCGTGAGGAACTTCGAGGCGTTGAAGCCGGTGCCGTAGATGATCACGTCGACCGCGTGCTCCTCGCCGTCGTCCGTGACGATCCCCGTGGGGGTGATCTCGCGGATCGGCGCGCTGATGAGACCGACGTTGTCGCGCTTGAGCGTCCTCGCCCAGACGCCGTTGTCGCGGAGCATCCGCTTCGCGCCCGGCGGGTAGCTCGGCACCACCGCGGGCAGGAGGTCGGGGCGGTCGGCGAACTCCATCTTGAGGTACTCGGTCATCAGCATCCGGACCATGTCGTTCATCGGGCTCACCGACTGCGTCTTCGGCTCCCACGCCTCGTCGACTCGGACGTTGGCGAGGCTGCCGTCACCCATCAGCCAGAAGATGCAGAACCGGTTCCACTCGCTGTAGGACGGGACGTGGCCGTAGAGCCAACGGAGCCCTGCGGGTACGGCGTCGTGGTAGTCGGGCGTCGGGGCGAGCCACGGTGGTGTGCGCTGGAACACGACGAGCTCGTCCACGTCGGGAGCGATCTCCGGGATCAGCTGCACCGCGCTCGCGCCCGTGCCGATCACCGCGACGCGCTTGCCCCGCAGGTCGACGTCGTCGTCCCAGCGCGCCGAGTGGAACGCGGGTCCGGCGAAGGACTCGCGGCCTGCGATGTTCGGCAGGTTGGGCTGGTTGAGCTGGCCGACCGCGCTGATGACCGCGTCGACGACGAGGGTGTCGTCGCCTCCGTCGGCGGTGCGGACGCGGACGGTCCACTGCGTGTCGGGCTCTGACCAGTCGGCCGACAGCACCTCGGTGCTGAACCGAACGCGATCACGGAGCCCGAACACCTCTGCGCAATCGCGGAAGTAGCCGAGCAGCACGTCCTGGGTCGAGAAGTGGAACGGCCAGTCGTGGCGCTGTGCGAACGAGTAGCTGTAGTTGTGGTTCGGGTTGTCGACGCGACAACCGGGATAGCCGTTCTCGTACCACGTGCCGCCGACGTCAGGGTTCTTCTCGAGGATCACGAAGGGGATGCCGGCCTGCTGCAGCCGATGCGCGGCGAGCAGCCCCGACATGCCGGCGCCGATGATCGCGACGCGGAAGTCGACGTCGGGAGCGAGGTCCTGCTTCGTCCACCCGGGCGCGCGGCGGTCGGCGCCGCGGTGGGCGAGCTCCTCCTCGAGCAGCGGGAGGTAGGCATCCATGTCCGCGCCGCCGACGGCGTGCTCCATCATCCTCAGCACGTTCTCGTCCGACGGCACTGCCGCGGGCACGCAGCCTCCGTCGCGGAAGCGCACGAGCGTCTCGAAGGCGAGCGCTCGCACCTCGGCCTGCTGCTCCTCGCTCAAGCCGCCTTGGGGCAACCCGAAGAGCATCGGGTCTGGTCGCAGGTGCTCGCGGAGCAGGGAGAGGTCGCCGGTGGCGTAGGCGAGCGCCGGGAGCAGCGGCGGGAGCTGCGCCTCGAGGAGGATCTTCGCGATCTCGTCGTCCGACTCCGTGATCGGCTCGAGCGCGGCAACGAAGGGACTCGACGTCCACGCGGACGTCTGCTCGGTTCGAAAGTCAGCCATCGCGGCTCAACCTACCCAGCTCGATCTGGCGGTGCTGAGTCGGAGAATTCCCGACTCAGCACCGCACAAACGATCAGGGGATCAGCCGACGGGGACGGCGGCGGCTGCGGTGGCCAGGTTGGGGTCGGCGTCGAGGGCCTGGGTCTTGCGCTTCGAGAACGCGATGGCGCCGATGAGCACGAGCAGCGCGACACCGGCGATCACGAATCGGATGTTGTTGTCGCGCAGGCTGATCACCGCAGGCAGGATCAGGAGCGAGACCAGGTTCATCACCTTGATGAGCGGGTTCAGCGCGGGACCGGCGGTGTCCTTGAACGGGTCGCCGACGGTGTCGCCGATGACCGCGGCCTTGTGGGCCTCGGATCCCTTGCCGCCCTCGTGGCCGTCCTCGATGTACTTCTTCGCGTTGTCCCACGCGCCGCCGGAGTTCGACAAGAAGTTGGCCATGAGCTGGCCCGTGAGGATGACGGCGGCGAGGAACGCGCCGAGCGCGAGGTAGTTGATGCCGAAGCCGATGATCGCCGGCGTCAGCACGGCGAGGAGTGCCGGCGTGGCCAGCTCGCGCAGCGAGGCCGCGGTGCAGATGTCGATGACCGGGCCGTACTCCGGGTCCTTCTCGCCCTTCATGATCTTGCCGTCCGCGAACTGCCGGCGGACCTCCTGCACGACGACGCCAGCGGTGCGACCGACGGCACGGATCGCCAGCGAGGAGAACATGAAGGCGATCGAGCCGCCCACCAGCAAGCCGATGAACGTCTTCGGATCGGCGACGTTGATCTGTGTGAGCGGATGGCGGAACAGGTCGGACCCGGTGACGGCTTGGCCGATGCGATCGGCAACGTTGCCGGGGTTGAAGTCGGCGGCGTACCTGAGGTCGAGCTCGGACCCGATCGTCTCGATGAAGCTGGCGAAGAGCGCCACCGCCGCGATCACCGCGGAGCCGATGGCGAACCCCTTGGTGACGGCCTTGGTGGTGTTGCCCACCGCGTCGAGGCTCACCATGATCCGCTCGGCTTCGCCGTCGAACTCGCCGGACATCTCGGCGATGCCGGCCGCGTTGTCCGACACCGGGCCGAAGGTGTCCTCGGACACGATCACGCCGGTCGTGGCGAGCATGCCCATGCCCGTGAGGGCGACGAGGTAGAAGGAGAACTGCAGGTTGCCGCCACCCAGGCCGATCGCAGTGCCGAGCGCGATCGCGATCAGGATGATCGCGTAGACGGAGGACTCGAGGCCCGACGCGATGCCGGACAGCACGGTGGTGGCGGGCCCGGTGCGGGCCGCCTCCGCGATGTCGCGCACCGGCGTCGTCTCGGTGGACGTGAAGTACTCGGTGAGGCGGCTGAGCGCCTGTGCGAGCACGAGGCCGACGACGACGGCGGCGAAGCACTTCCAGCCCTCGTTGTCGTGGTCGTTGCCGACGTAGCCGAGGGCGACGGCTCCAGTGCCGACCACGGTGAGCAGACCCGCGGTGAGGAAGCCGCGGTTGATCGGCTTGAGCGCGTTGGTCTCGCCCTCCTTGGCGCGCACGGCGAACACGCCGACGATGGAGGCGAGCACACCGATGGCGCGGGCGACGACGGGGAACACCAGGCCGAGGGCGGGGTTGGCGCCGATCGAGCGGAAGGCCGCCACGCCGAGGATGATCGACGCGACCAGCGTGACCTCGTAGCTCTCGAAGAGGTCGGCGGCCATGCCGGCGCAGTCGCCGACGTTGTCGCCGACGTTGTCCGCGATCGTGGCGGGGTTGCGAGGGTCGTCCTCGGGGATGCCGGCTTCGACCTTGCCCACGAGGTCGGCGCCGACGTCAGCGGCCTTCGTGAAGATGCCGCCGCCGACGCGGAGGAACAAGGCGAGGAGCGAGCCACCGAAGCCGAAGCCGATGAGGATCGCGGACGCCGTGTTCTGGAAGATCAGGATGATGATGGTGGCGCCGAACAGGCCCAGGCCGACGGTGAACATGCCGGCGACGCCGCCGGTGCGGAACGCCACGGACAACGCCCTCGGCATGGAGCCCTCGCGGGCGGCAGCCGCGGTGCGCACGTTGCCTTGCGTCGCCAGGGTCATGCCGATGTAGCCCGTGAGTCCGGACATGAAACCGCCGGCGATGAACGCGAGCGTGCGATAGATGCCCGACTGCCCGAACGACAGCGCTTCGGTGCCGCCGGGCTTGATCACCTTGGTCGAGGTGAGGAACACCACGATGGCGAGCGGGACCAAGATCACGCCGATCGTCTTGAACTGGCGCTTGAGGTAGGCGAGGGCACCTTCTTGGATCGCGGTGGCGATCTCCTGCATCTTCGCCGTGCCCTTGTCCTCAGCCAGCACGCTGCGCATGAGGTAGCACCCGACCGCGATGGCCAGCAGCGCGGTGGCGACGGCGAAGTACAGCCACAGCTTCTCCGTGCTCCCCAGCGTGAACTCTTGATAGCCGCCTTCGGCGGCCAGTACGTGAAGCATCTGCTCGTGGTCTCCCAGGTTGCGGGCGGACAGGTTTCACTCAGGCAAAACCGGGCCTTTGCTAGTACGAAGTCGGGTCGTCCTGCAAGCCCGACGTCAGCGCACCGTCACCCGCGCGACGACGGGGCGAGCGGACCGAGGAGGGTCGCCCGGGTGGCGTCGTCGAGCAGGCCCGTGGCGTGGAGCCCGGTCGCGGCCTGGAACCGCATGAGCGCGCTCGCCGTCGCTGCGTCCCACTTCCCGGTCGACCCTGCGGGGAAGCCGAGGCTGGTGAGGAGGATCTGCAGCGAACGCACCTGCGCGGGCACGAGCGTGGCGATCGGGCCCGCAGGGATCGTGAACTGCGGGGCCGCCGCGATCGCATCCCACGTCTCTTGGGTCGCGTGCTGCCACGACCAGAACGACACGCCCGCGGCGCCGTGCCGCTCGGCGCTGTCGAGGAACCGCGCGAGCTCGGCTGGGGTTGGGGGACCAGGGCGTCCGCCCTCGGCGCCGCCGTCGTAGGCCTGGCCGATCGGGAGGATGGGCTTGCCGAGCGGCGCCAGGCGATCGAGCGCGGTGGCGACGTCGGTGTCGGGCTCGCGGTTGAGCCAGTAGACCATCGGCGCGATCGCGTCGAACGGCGTGGTGACCTCGGCGTACGGGTACCGGTCGACCATGTAGTCGGTGGGGTTGGGCACGGTGGCGATCAACGGGTAGGCGGCGCCGACGGCGGCGCGCAGACCGGCGCCGTACCAGA
>JBEEGB010000227.1:0-4478 GCA_041166585.1 Acidimicrobiaceae bacterium | reverse complement strand
TGGCGCAGCGACGCTCCGGCCTGGCTCCGAACCTCCACCACCACGCGGCTCGAGCGATCAGGGCGCAAGAGCGCGGGGGCGAACTGCCCGACCCCCACCTTGCCGTCGAGCGCAGGGGTGCCGGATCCGCCGCCGTTGGTCGACGCCGTCGACGGGTTGGCGGACGCGCTGGCCCCTGCAGACGAGCTGTCGGCCGATGCCGGCGCACCTCCCGACGGCGTCCTCGCCGGCGACGACGCGTCCGCCGCGGGCCCGGCGGTGACCGCGGGGACGGCGGTGGTGGACGACGCTCTGGCTCGGTTGCTCGAGTCGCTTCCGCATCCGGAGACCAGCAACAGCGCGACAACGAGCGCTGCTGTACGGGCTCTCACAACAACCCGAACAGCTTCGCCAGCGCTTCGACGGAGCGGAGCCAGTCGTCGAGGTCGCCCTGTGCCGGTGACGCCATGAGGTGCTGGAGACCGAGCCCCTCGAACGCGTCGAGATCGTGCCGGTAGCTGTCGAGATCACCGCTGAGGCCGTCCCACCCCACGCGGCTCGAAAGCGTGAACGAGTCCTCGGGCCGAGCCTCGCGCAGGCGGCGCAGCGTCGGCGCGAGCTCGTCAGGGCTCTGGAACGTGCCGTGCCAGCCGTCTCCCTTCTCGACCGCTCGACGCAGTGCCGGACGCGACGCGCCACCGATCCAGATGGGCACGTGCCGGTCGGGCTGAGGCAGCACCTGGAGGTCGTGGAGCGTGACGTTGCGCCCCGCGAACTCCACGGGCCGTTGCTCCCAGCAGGCCCGGATGGCATCGATCGCCTCGTCGGTCCTCGCGCCTCGCTCGTTGAACGGCACGCCCAAGGCGACGAACTCGGCCTCGAGCCACCCGGCCGCGGCCCCGAGGATGAGCCGGCCGCCCGACAGGCGATCGAGGGTCGCCAGCTCCTTGGCCAGGTGGAGCGGGTGCCGGTACGGGAGCACGAGCACGCTGGTGCCGAGCCCGACGCTCGACGTCGCGGCCGCGGCCCACGTGAGCGCGATGACCGGCTCGTACAGGAACGGCGGAGGGTACGGCGCTCCGGTGGGCACCGCGAGGTGATCGCTCACCCACACGTCGGTGAAGCCGAGCTCCTCCGCTTGGCGGGCCGCACGGGTGATCGCCTCGGGCCCGGCGGCGCGCCCGTACTGGGGCAGGTGGATGCCGAACCGCATCGCCCGAACGTACCCCGACGTGCAGCGATCGCTCGACCGGAGCGAGTCTTTACCGCTCGTTGACCCAGCAGCGCCGCGGGAGATACCCGACGGTCCCTAGGTTTGGCGGCCGTGGCTGCTCAACCGACGACCGCGAGCGTGGCTCCGCGCCCGGCCGCCTGGCCAGAGCTCAGCAGCCCCTCGCGGGCGGCCGCTGCGCGGTGGAGCCTGCGCCTGTACGTCACCATCGCCGGAGCGCTCTCCGCGGTGAGCACCGTCGCCCCGTCCCTCTGGCCGAAGGGCAACGCCCCGCCGCGGTCCCACATGGTGCTCGACCGCGTCTTCGGCAACTGGCTGCTGTGGGACGGCACCTGGTACCTGCAGATCGCGGAGCACGGCTACAGCTACCGGCCGAACCACCAGTCGAGCGTGGCGTTCTTCCCGTTGTACCCCGTCCTGGTCCGGGTCCTCGGCGCGGCTCTGCCAGGAGGGGTCCCCCTCGCCGCGGTGCTCACGACGATCGTGAGCGGGGCAGCCGTGCTCGTGCTCTTCCACCGGTGGTGCGCGGCGCGGCTCTCACCCAGCGCGGCGCGCACCGCGACGATCCTGCTCGCCGTCTACCCGTACGCCTGGTTCCTCTATGGCGCCGCGTACTCCGACGCCCTCTTCGTCGCCCTTGTGCTCGGCGCGTTCGTGCTCGTGGAGCGCGACCAGCCGTTGTGGGCGGGCGTCGTGGGCGCGTTCGCCACCGCCACCCGCCCGACCGGCGTCGCCTTGCTGATCGGACTCGTCGCCGTGACCCTGCACCGACGCGGCGCGTTCCGATCGGGTTGGGTGCAGCGGTTGCGGCCGAAGGACCTCGGTGTGTTGGTCGCGGCCGCGGGTCTCGCACTGTGGTGCGCCTACCTCGCGCTCCGGTTCAAGAACCCGCTGGCGTTCGTCGAGACGGAGGGCGCGCAGGGGTGGGACCAGGCGCCCGGCCTCCACACCTGGATGAAGCACTGGTTCTTCTGGCACCTCAGCCACGACGGGTGGACCGACTCGTTGAAGCTCGTGGTGCAGGCCCTCGCCTGCGTGGGCTTCCTGGCTGCCGTACCGGCGGTCTGGAAGCGCTTCGGGTGGGGATACGGCGCGTACGTGCTCGTGGCCGTCCTCCTCCCGACCATGAGCACCAGCGACTTCAACGGCGCCGGTCGCTACTTGCTCGCGGCCTTCCCCGTCTTCGCGATCGTCGGGGGCGCCATCGACCCACGTCCGTTGCTGCGCCGGGCCGTCCCGTTCGTGAGCGCGATCGGGCTCGTGTTCGGCACCTCGCTCTTCGCCAGCGGGTACCTGCTCACCTGAGCAGCGAGGGCGAGGACCGCGGCGACCATCACCAGCGTGCGCGCGCTCGACAGCCACGCGGTCGAGTCATCGGGGACGAACAGCAGGGCTGCGAGCGCGACACCGACCACCGCTGAGCCGCTCGACATCGGGCGCGTCCGCAGCAGCGCGACGACCACGAGGACGGCGAAGAGCAGGTGGTGCACCCACGAGACAGGGACGACGAGGCTCCCGGCGACCATCACGAGCGAGATCGCCGCGACCTCGTCGGACTTCATCGTCGAGGCGCGCCAGAGCGCGATGCCGACGATGGTCACCCCTGCCACCAGCGCGAGCGCGTGGACCGAAGCACTCTCGCCCAAGGTCCGCGAGAGCAACCCGGTGATGCTCTGGTTGCGCGAGTCGGAGAACGACCCGATCCGCGCGGTGTCGTAGATGTCGCGGTACCAGAAGTTCCACGAGTCGACGGGCGACACCAGCGCCGCGGTGGCGGTGGCGATGGCAGCGGTTGCGGCAGCCCGCATCGCGGCGCTCCGTCGCCCGAGGACGAACAGCGCGGCGATCGCGAACACGGGGGTGAGCTTGATGGCAGTGGCCACGCCGGTGAGGACGCCGGCGAACCGCCAGCGGCGATGGATGAGGAACAGGTCCGCGACGACGGCCAGCGCGAGGAACGTGTTCACCTGCCCGAGGCGCGCCGTCAGCATGACCGGCGCCGACCAGATGCCCACGGCCGCGACGAGGGCCGCTATGGCGCGCCCCCGTTCGTCGTCGCGGAACATCGTGCGAGCACCCAGCCAGCACACCGCGGCCCCGGCCCCGGCACTGGCGATGAGCCACGCGTGCTCGCAGAAGGACGATGGCACGACCGAGAAGGCCTTGAACAGGAAGAGCGCGAACGGTGGATACGAGAAGCGCAGGCCGTTGTACCCGAACCGGAACCCGGTCAGGTTGCCCGGGCGCCACCACTTCGCCGCCGCCATGTAGAGGTGGAAGTCCACCCGCGAGCGATCCGATCGGTGCCAGTAGCGCACCACCAACAGGAGCACCGAGACGAACGGGAGCACCAGCACCGCGGCCGACCGCCCCGTCTTGGTCACTCCGCTCGCCACAGACCGGAAAGATAGAGCCGCGTGAACCAACGATGGGGCACACCAAGGTCAACGCCAGGTAAGACTCGGCAACGATGCAGATGCGGAGGACGTGCCGACCGACCGCGCTCCTGCTCGCCGTGCTGGTCACCATCGCTCAGCTGTCGGGGTGCAGCGACGCGAAGCGACCTCAGTCCGCGAGCGCCTCGTCGGCAGGGGGCTCGTCGGCACCAGGCGCCACCACCACCGTCGGGCCACCTGTCTTGCCCCTCACCGGGCTGCCCGTCGGCGACGCGCCGCTCGGTCGACCGGCGCTGTCCGTGAAGATCGACAACGTCGTCGGAGCGCTGCCGCAATCCGGCCTGAACAACGCGGACATCGTCTACGAGGAGCTCGTCGAAGGGGGCCAGACCCGACTGTTCGCGACGTTCCACTCCCAGGACGCCGGCCTCGTCGGACCGATCCGCTCCGCGCGGCCGGTCGACGCCGACCTGCTCAACCAGCTCGGCGGCGGGATCTTCGCCTACTCGGGAGCAGCCGATGCAGAGATCGCGCCCGTGGAGGAGCACTCGGGAGCGACGTTGCTGTCGTACGACGCCGGCGTGTCTGCGTTCCGTCGCGACAGCCGCCTCCACACCGCTCCGCACAACGTGTACTCGTCCACCCCTGAGCTGTACGAGGCCGGCGCTGCCGCGGGCGACCAGTCCGCGACCCCACCGCAACAGTTCCAGTACGGAGCGGACGTGGGCAACGGCCGGCCGGTGCAGGACGTGAGCATGACGATGGGCCTGCGCTCCGCGAACGCGTGGCACTGGAACGCCGCCGCCGCGCAGTACGAGCGGGCGCAGAACGGCGAAGCCGACGTCCTCGACGACGGCGCGCCGATCAGCGCG
>JBEEGB010000226.1:0-3192 GCA_041166585.1 Acidimicrobiaceae bacterium | reverse complement strand
GCTCAGGATCGAGAGCCCAGGGGCTCCGGCGAGCCGGCCGCAGCACGACTCGAGCTGGGATACCAATGCCTGCAGCCGGTCGTCGCGATCGAGCAAGACCTCGCTGAAGCACCCCACGAGCGCGGCTGCATCGGCGCCGCCGTTCTCGGCGGCTGTGCGGGCCAACCCGTCGAGGCCGTCGAGCACCTTCGCCATGCGCGATCGGTGCTCTCGAAGGTCGCTCAGGATGGTCGCCATCGCCGCGGCGGACAACCGGTCGGCGTCGTCGGCCCGCTCATCGACCACAACCGACAGTGGATGCGCAAGAAGACGTTGCATTACCGAGCTCCTCGCCGGGTGAAGGGGCTCGTTGAGCGTCGCGCCGGCGCGAGGCGCGCTTCTTCCCGCGAACGCGTGGTTCAGGACCCCACGGGAAGCGAGGTCAGCTGTCGCCGCGGAGTGCGAGCAGCGTGCGCCACGCCCGGCTCGCGAGCATCAGGTTGAAGCACGTGTCGGGATCAGCGAGATCGTGCTGGGAGATCTCCCGGATCCGCTGGAGCCGGTACTTCAACGTGCTCCGGTGGACGCTGAGCGCATCCGCGGTGGCGTCATAGCCCTTGCCGCACTCGAGGTAGCGGCTCAGGGTGGGAACCAGCTCGGAGGAGCGCCTGACGTCGTACTCGATCAGCGATCCGAGCCAGTCGTGCACGAACCGCTCGACGTCCTCGGTGTCTTCCACCCCGGCGAGGATCCGATAGACGCCGAGCTGCTCGAACGTGGTCGTGCGGACATCGCTCGATCGCTCCTGCAGGCGCAGCGCCAGCTTCGCCTCATGATAGGAGCGTGCGAATTCCAGAGGTCGGTCGCAGACGCCGCCCACAGCCACGCGAAAACCGTCGCTCCCGAGCTCCTCGGCCACCGCTTCGCGGAGCTTGTCCCACTCCAGGTCAGGGTCGGTCAGCACCTGCACCCACTCGCCGCGGCGAGCGAGGAGCGACTCGTTCGCGACCTTCCGCATCGCGCGCCGGACGGCTTCGAACAGCCGGTTGTCATCTGAGGGTTGTTCGGAACCATCGACGACCACGACGCGGTGGGGCCGCTCGAAGTCGAACCCCATCGCTCTGGCGCGGTCGAACACCCGAGGCTCGTCCACGCCTGCGAGCAGCTCCTGGACGAGCTCGCGGCCAAGGCGCAGCTCGCTCTCGGCAAGGGACTGCAGGTGTGCGAGCTCCATGCCCAAGACGGTGGCGCCGTGCTCGAGGGCAGCCCGCCCCTGGTCGCCGGCCACCCCGTCAGGGTCGATGAGCGCGAGCACGCCGAGCACCTCGTGGCGCGGGCTCACCACCGCGAGGACCCGCCCGGCGTCCGTGATCGGTTCGCCGTGTCGCGCCTGGCGCAGCAGCGCATCGCGGCGAGCCGGAGGATCCTTCGGGTAAGGGTCCGGGCGATCCGGTCCTGCCCACGCTCGCAGGTTGCCGTGACGATCCTCGATGGCGACAGCCAGACCGGTCAGCTCGTGCACCGCTTGGGCGATGCCCTCCTCACCCTCGGATGCGACCGCGACGCGCGTGAGGCGCTCGTGGATCGAGGTGCTGCGCTCGAGGGCGGCAACCGTGTCGTTGAGCGCGGCGTTGAGGGCTTGCAGATCTGTCGCGGAACCGCGCTCCCGCGCGTGCAGGTGGGCGTTCGCCAAGGCGACGCCCGTCTGTTGCGAGAGCACTCGGAGCAGGAACTGATCCTGCGGGGGCGGTTCGACGTCTGCGTTCACCACCAGGTATCCGAAGTGGCCGCCCAGGCTCCGGAGCGGGAACGCCCAGCCCCACCGCTGACCGATGACCCCGACGGCACCTCCGGCCGCACCCACGACCCCGAGCTGGCTCTCCACGTCGATCCGAACCTCACCGTCGGGGGAAGGGGCTTCGGCCGGTCGCCATCCGCCCTCCCCGAGGTAGATCCCGACCAGCCGGCAGTGACCCAGCGCGGGGACCGAGGTGACCGCGAGGCGGACGATCTGCTCCTCGTCGCCGCTGTCGGTCATCCGCATCGAGAGCGCGAGCAGGCCCTGCAGGCTGGACAGCTGGTCGCGGATCGCCAGCACCGCTTCTCGGCCGGGGTCCGGGGCCGGGAGCGTGGTCACGGTCTCATGACTCTGTGCGTGTCATACCAAGCTCCCAGCGTGGGTCTTGAACCTGCCAGCGCGAAGATCGTGGAATCGTTCGTCCCGAGGGGACGACTGTACGCGTGCGGCGCTGACGATGCACCCCAGCTGCGGCCGAGGCCTCCGCGCATTTCGTCCCCTCATGACCTGGTTCGCACGTGTGGGAAGCCGCATCGTAGAGGCCATGACGAGCACCGAGGTCACCAGGATCGGGTCGGCACGAGCACGTCAGCTCGTGGGCGCGCAGGCGCTCGCCGAGGCGGCGAGCTCGCCAGGCCGGCGGTCCGAGCGGAGCACTGCCGAGCTGCGGCTCACGTTGTCGACAGCCTTCCTGCTGAGCGGCTGCCCGGCGGAAGCCGTCGAGGAGGCAGAGGCGGTCCTCGCCGAGGCCGATCTGAGCGACGAGCTCTACGCGGCAGCGGAGGTGGACCGGCTCCTCGGGCTGCTGGCGGACGACGACCTCACCGCCACCAGGGCCGCCGCCGAGAACATCCTGGCCGGCGCCGCCCGCGCCGGAGGCGACGCGGCGCTCGCCGGCGCGTTCACCGCCCTCGGTCTCCTTGCGTGGGATGACGGGCGGGTGACCGATGCCCTCGGTCTGCTCCGTGCCGCCGTGTCGCGGTCCGATCACGGCTCCCTCGACGCTCGCGTCAACCCGCGCCTCGAGCTCGCGCCGATGCTCATCGCGGCCGGGCAGCTCGACGAGGCCAGCGATCTCATCGCCGTGGCCGCGCAGCAGATCGAGCTGGCTGACGACACCCTCTGGGCCGTCGTGCCGTCCATCTACCGCGCCCGCGTGCACCTCGCCGCCGGCCGTCTCGACGAGGCGACAGCCGACGCCGAAGCAGGAGTCGCCACCGCCGACGAGCGCGGGACGACGTTCTACGCGCCCTTCGCCATCTCGACGTTGGCGACGGTCGCGCTCCTTCGAGGCGACCTCGACGGCGCCGCTCGCCAGGTGACCCGCTACCGCGCCGCTCCCCCGCCGCCGCGCGTCGGCTTCGGCTCGAGCACGTATGCGTGGACCGAGGCCCGCCTGACCGATGCACGGCGCG
>JBEEGB010000225.1:0-8511 GCA_041166585.1 Acidimicrobiaceae bacterium | reverse complement strand
GGAGCAGGTGCTGCCTTCTTGGCCGGCGCAGCCTTCCTGGCGGGAGCAGGTGCTGCCTTCTTGGCCGGCGCAGCCTTCTTCGCCGGGGCCTTCTAGGCGGGCGCCTTCTTGGCCGGAGCCGCCGCCTTCTTCGCGGGCGCAGCCTTCTTCGCTGGTGCCGCGGCCTTGCGCGTCGGCGACGGTGCGAGGCCGAGCCGGCGATCGACGTTGGTCAGGATCGTCTGGCGCCCCCGTCCCGACTCCTCGTGAGCCTTGACCATCGCGAGCTCGACCTCGTCGAGCTCGCCGAGCAGGCCGACGATCTCGCTGACGGCGAGCGAGTCGTACTCATCGATCGGGAACACATCCTCGTCGGCCGCCCACACCTCGTCGTCCGCGGCAGCGGCCGGTGCCGGCACGGGCGCGCCACCGGCCGCAACTCGAAGCTCGCCGAGCTGCACGATGATGGCGGCGCGCGCTTGGCCGCCGCGCTCGCGCTCCTCGACGACGTCGAGCTCCTCCGGGTAGAGCTGCGGGAGCAACGGCAGGATCTCGTCCTCGGTGAGCTCGTCGTAGTCCGCGATCGGGAACTCGAGCTCCTCGTCCTCCCACTCACCCTCGGGCTCGCCCCACTCCTGATCGGCAGCAAGCCACTCGCCGCCGTCTTCGGTCGCCGCGGGAGCGGGCGCGTCGGGCGCGGGCACAGCCTCGATCACCTCGGTCGGGGTCGGCGGGGCCGGAGGAGGCGCCGGCATCGTCGAGGGGCTCGCCACGACGGGATCGGCCGTCGGCGCGGCGTAGGCCGGCTCAGGCTGGGCGTCGGGCAACAGTGAGGGCGCGGCCGCAGCCGGCGCCGAAGAACCCTTCGAGGTGCGCACCGCGACCACGAGGACGAGCGCGGCAGCCGCGCTCAAACCGATCGACACGTAGATGAGGAACAACCCGTCCCCCACGAGCAACCCAAGTACGAGCAGCACGGTGGCCACCAGCACCAGTCCGAAGCTCAACAGCACGAGCAAGAGATCACCATCCCCTTAGGCGGTCAACGGTCGGCATCCTAGGCAGAACGGCCCCGCCGGTTCGACAGTGCGTCAGCCGGAATCAGCGCCGGCGCCCGAAGCGGGCCCGGGGCCTGGACGCCGCGCCGCCGTCGTCGTCATCGCCGCCGGCTCCACTCGGGCTGGTGTCTTCGAGCATCGCCTTGCGCAGCTCGGTCAGGTACACGTCATCGTCTTCGCGACCGAGCTCGATCGCAGCAGTCGGTCGGTCGTCGCCTTCTGGGGCGGCGAAGCGCGCCCACGCGTCCTCTTCACGATCCCGCACCGCCAAGCGCGACGACGGTGCTGCGGGTGTCGGGCCCCGGTCGTCGGGGGCGGTGAAGGTGACGCCGCCGGTCGTCGGCCTCGACTCGGTCGACGGCACGTCGTCGGGCTCGAGCGCGTCCGGCGTCTCGCGGCCGAGATCGATGATCGACTCCTGCGGTTCGGGCTGTGCCCCGACGGGCTGTGCCGCGACAGGCGTTGCTGCGGCCTCGAGCTCCTCGTCGATGAAGTCGGGACGCGTCACGCCGCTGAGCGCGGGCGCGGACGCCAGCCGCAGGCGTCCGGGATCGTCGAGCAGGCGCTGGAGGTCGCCGATCGAGCTGCGCAGTCGCAGGCGTTGCTCGTCGAGGTGGCGCTCGAGGATCCCGTGGTCGGCGCGCAGGCCGTCCCGCGCCTCTTCGAGCGTGATGATCTCGGCCACGAGCCGCTGACGGGTGCCGTCCGCCGTCTTGCGGGCCTCGCCCTCGGCCTCGACGACCAGCTTGCGGGCGTGCTCCTGCGCTTCGTCGTACACGCGCTGGGCTTGCTCCTGCGCGGACTGGAGGGTCCGTGCCGCCAGCTCCTCGGCCTCCTTGACCGCGGCGTCCGCGGTGCGCTGCGCGAGCACCAGCGTCCGCCGGATCGTCTCGGCTTCCTCGTCCTCGTCCAAAGGGGAAGGTGCAGGGCCGGCAGCAACGGGTCGACCCGGCGCGCTGCGAACGTGCGCCTCGAGCTCTGCGGCTCTGCGCTCGGCGATCGCGGCGCGCTCGGCGGCCTCGCGGGTGCGGTCGAGCAGCTGGCCGACGGCGACGGCGACACGTTCGAGGAAGTCGTCGACCTCGTCGGGGTCGTAGCCCCGCATCTTCTGGTGGAACTCGACCTCGTTGATCACCTGGGGGGTGACGTCCATGTGGGCCGATCGTAGCGGTGCTCGCGTGCTCACTCGGGGATCAGCACACGATCGGCAAGACGATCAGCTGGAGGCCGAACACGACGATGATCGGTGACAGGTCGAGCCCCATCCCGCCCATGCGCACGGGCGGCAGCGCCCTGCGCACAGGTCCGAGCACGGGCTCCGTGACGGCGATGAGCGCGCCGGCGACGCTCGCCATCGCGGTGTCGGGCGTGACGGGGAACCAGCTCAGCACGATCCTCAGGAAGATGAGGAGGACGTACAGCTGGAGGGCTGTACAGAGGAGGCCCACGGCTCAGTCGTAGAAGCCGCGCTCTTGCAGGCGGCGCCGTTCCTCCGGAGACACCTCCACGTTGGAGGGGGTCAGGAGGTACACCTGGTGAGCGACCTTCTCCATCGTCCCGCCCAGGCCGTAGCAGAGCCCGCTGGCGAAGTCGATGAGCCGTCGCGAGAGGTCGCGGTCGACGGCCTGGAGGTTCACGATCACGGGCACGTTGCTCTTGTACTTGTCGGCGAGCTCCTGCGCCTCGTTGAACGAGGTGGGCGACAGGACGTGGGGCTTGGCCGTGGATGCCACCGGCATCGGTCGGACCACTGGACCTCCACGACGCTGACCGAGCGACGCGGGCGCGGTGGCGCCGATCCCTGAGCTCGGTTCGATCGGCACGGGGCGCACGGTACCCACGACGGCGACGTCCCCCTCGCCATCGTGGTCGCGCTCTCGGTGGCGCACGACCGTCGGGCCTTGGCGCGGCATGCGCTCGGCCATCGGCCGGGGCCGCTCCTGTGTCGACTCGCGCAGGGGCTGTGCCTGCTCGCGCAGGGGCGCGGCGTCGTCGTAGTCCACGTATTCCTCGTCCGGGCCCAGCCCGAGATAGGTCATGGCTTTGCGCCACATGGTTGCCATGGAGACGAACCCCTTCGGTTTCGCTGGACGTTAGTTTCCCACGCCGCCCTGGTCGAAGCGTGGACGGGCCCCGAAGAGCGCCGTCCCCACCCGGACGATGGTCGCGCCGGCCTGCACCGCCACCTCGAGGTCGTCGCTCATCCCGAGCGATCGCTCCGGCAGGCCGAGCTGGTCGGCCAGCCGGACGACCTCGACGAAGCCGTCGCGGGCCGCTTCCGGGCCTCCTGGAGGCCCGACGGCCATGAGCCCTGCCACGTCGAGGCCGAGGTCGCGGGCACCCTCGACCAGGCCGGCGACGTGGGGCGGGCTGGCACCGCCGCGCTCGGGGTCATCGGTGAGGTTGACCTGGACGAGCACGCGGGCGGCCGGAGCTCTGGCCGCGATCTCTGCGGCGAGCACGAGCCGGTCGACCGACTGCCAGAGGTGGACGAGGTGGGCGATCGAGCGGACCTTGTTGCGTTGGAGCCGGCCGATGAAGTGGTAGCGGGCTGCGTCGTTCGCCTTCGCGAGCAGCTCTTGGGCGTAGCTCTCGCCGAGGTCGACGAGCCCGGCAGCGAGTGCCGCGTCGACGACGTCCGGCCCGTGACCCTTCGTGACCGCGACGAGGGTGATCCCGTCCGCGTCGCCTCCGGCGTCCGCGATGCGGCCCCGCACCCGTTCGACCGCGGCTCGCACCTCGTCCGCGGTCACGGCTCCAGCCAGGCGATGGTGGCGAAGCGTCCGGCGTCGCCGCGGGCGCGATGGGAGAAGTAGCGATCCTCCGCGCAGGCCGTGCACGGTTGGTCGTCGAGGACCTCGACCACGCCGGCCTCTGCCAGCGCAGCCGTGACGGCGGCGCGCACGTCGAGCGCGGGCCGACCGGCGGAGGTGACCCCGCGCACCGCGGCGCCGTAGCGGCCGGCGACGGTGGCGAGGTCGCGCGCGCCGAACTCGTAGCACTCGGCGTGGATGCACGGCCCGATGCTCGCGGTGATCGGGCCTTGCACCCCGAGCCCGCGCATGGCATCGACCGTCGCCTGGAGCACGCCGGCCTGCACCCCCCGCCAACCGGCATGAGCCACCCCGACGGCGCCGTCACCGGTGAGCACGACGGGCGCGCAGTCGGCCGTGCGGATCGCCAGCTTGCAGCCCGGGACGTTCGTGACAGCCGCGTCGGCCGCGGCACCGGCGTGCTCCGCGGGTCGGGTGACGACGACGACCTCTGCGCCGTGCACCTGGCGCAGCCAGGTGACGTCGGGCGCGAAGGCCACCGGGTCGGCGAAGTCGCCGTCGGCGCGAGTGCTCGTGTGCTCGCGGGTGGTCGGCAGGGCTACTTCAGGAAGCTCGGGACGTCGAAGTCGTCGTCGCCCTCGAGCTCGTCGTCGGCGCCCGCCGACGCGAACACGTCTCGGGCCTCTGACGGCGACTTGCCGGACGAACGGCTGGAGGACGTCGGCTCGGGCTTGTCCTTGCCGCCCTCCCACCGGTCGAAGCCGGCGGCGATGACGGTCACCCGCACCTCGTCGCCCATCTCGTCGTCGATGACGGCGCCGAAGATGATGTTGGCGTCGGGGTGGGCGACACCGTGGATCACCTCGGCGGCCTCGTTGACCTCGAAGAGCCCGAGGTCGCTGCCGCCGGAGATGTTGAGGAGGATGCCGCGTGCGCCTTCGATGCTCGCCTCGAGCAGCGGGCTGGAGATGGCAGCCCGCGCCGCCGCCAGCGAGCGGCCCTCACCGGAGCCGTAGCCGATGCCCATGAGGGCGGAGCCGGCGTTGCTCATGATCATCTTCACGTCGGCGAAGTCGGTGTTGATGAGGCCGGGTGTGGTGATGAGGTCGGTGATGCCCTGCACGCCTTGCAGCAGCACCTCGTCTGCCATCTTGAACGCGTTGAGCACCGACGTCTTCTCGTTCGAGACGGTGAGCAGCCTGTCGTTCGGGATGACGATCTGGGTGTCGACCTTCTCCTTCAGGCGCTGGATGCCCTGCTCGGCCTGCACCGAGCGGCGGCGGCCTTCGAAGGAGAACGGACGGGTGACCACGCCGATGGTGAGCGCGCCGAGCTGCTTGGCCACTTCGGCCACGACCGGTGCGCCGCCCGTGCCGGTGCCACCACCCTTGCCGGCGGTGATGAACACCATGTCGGCGCCCTTCAGCACCTCTTCGATCTCGTCCTTGTGCGCCTCGGCCGCCTGGCGACCGACCTCGGGGTCGGACCCGGCACCGAGGCCGCGGGTGAGCTCGCGTCCGATGTCGAGCTTCACGTCGGCGTCGCTCATGAGCAGCGCCTGGGCATCGGTGTTGACGGCGATGAACTCGACGCCCTTGAGGCCCGCGTCGATCATGCGGTTCACGGCGTTCACCCCGCCTCCGCCGACACCGACGACCTTGATGACCGCCAAGTAGTTCTGCGGGTTGCCGCTCATGAGCATTGGTCCTTCCATCCGAGCACCGGGAGGCGGCGCCGGGATATGCAAGAGCCGGGCCCACAGGTGGAGCCCGGCTGAACAATCAAGTAAAGGTTGAGACTTTCATCAACCTTCAGTGTCGGTCGAGACACTACGCGCACGGGGTCCCCCTCGTCAAGGATGGGGCTGAGGGCACGCGGACGTCGAGGGTGCAGAGGTCGGTCAGGTCGACCTGCGCGAGGAAGGTGGCGACCGCGAGCAGCTTTGGCCCCAAGCCGTCGGTGGCGCCGAGGCGCACGGTGCCCCCGACGGCGAGCCGCAGCGCGACGCCGTCTGCGGTGGCGACGACCCCGGCGACCTGTGGCACCAGCTCCTTGGGCAGGGCGCGCGCGACGGCGAGCGTCGCGCCGGCCGACGGGTCGAGCACGCCGCCTGCTGCCCCGGCGGGCGCGACGTCGACGAGCACCGCGACGCCCGCCGGCGGGGCGGGCACGGCTTCGAGCAGCCGACCCTCGGCGTCGACCAACACGTAGCCCCCGGCTGTCGCTGGGGCCGCTGCGACAGCGTTCCTCTCCACCACCGACACCTTCACGGTGCCCGGCCACTGCTTGGAGATCGAGACGGTCTTGACCCACGGGAGGAGCAGCACGCCGTCGCGGGCTCGGCCGAGGTCGAGGTCGGTCATGGGGCTGTGGCGACGGATGCCGGTCGCGGTGCGGACGGCATCCGGCGAGGTGTGCGCGGCGCCGCTCACCGCGACGCGGTCGACGTCGAGCAACGGGCTGCGCGTGACGAGCACGGACGCCACGCCGACGGCGAGGATCACGCCCAGGGCGGTGAGGCGGTGCAGCCGGCGCCGGCCCTCGTCGCGTCGCACGGCGATGCGCCTGGCGCGGATGCGGGGGTCGATGGGCGCGGTCGAGGGCCGGTCGACGGTGGTGGCGGCGGGGGTCAACTCTCTACTCCTCGTCGAGGGTTTGGTGGTCGGGGTTCGGTGGTCGAGGGTTCGGTTCGTACCCGACGAGCCGGGTCTCCGGTTCGAGCCACACCCCATGGGTCTGCCAGACCCGCTGCTGGACCTCGCCCATCAGGGCCCACACGTCGTCGGCGCGCCCGCCGGCATCGGCGATCACGAAGTTGGCGTGCTTCGGGGAGACCATCGCCGTCCCCACCCGCAGGCCCTTGGCGCCGGCGGCGTCGATGAGCCGGCCGGCGGAGTCGCCGGCGGGGTTGGTGAACACCGAGCCGGCGTTCTGGCCACCGGGCTGGTTGGCCCTCCGCCACCGGACGATCTCGTCGAGCTCCGCCTCGGCCGCGTCCCGGTCGCCCACCGCGAGCTCGAGCTCGGCCATGACCACGACGTGCTCGGCGCGGACGCTCGAGTGGCGGTAGCGCAGCTCGAGCTGCTCGGCGGGCACCCATCCATCCTCCCCCCCGACGAGGTCGACGACGCGGACCCTTCGCAGGCTGGCGGCGATGTCGGAGCCGTGGCCGCCGGCGTTCATGCGCACCGCCCCACCGATCGAGCCGGGCACGCCGACCGCCCACTCGAAGCCGGTGAGCCCGGCCGCCACCGTGCGGCGGGCCACGACCGGCAGCGAGGCCGCGCCGCCGGCGCGGACCGTCGTCCCATCGATCTCCACGCCGGAGAAGCCGTCGCCGAGCACGACGGCGAGGCCGGCGAACCCTGCGTCGCCGACAAGGAGGTTCGAGCCCTTCCCGACGACGAGCACCGGCACCCCGGTCGCGGCAACCGCGTCCCGCACGGCCGTGAGATCGTCCTCCGACTCGACGGTGGACAGCAGCGCGGCTGCACCTCCGACCCGGTAGGTGGTGCGGGCACCGAGCGGTGCATCCCGCGCCGCGCGCTCACCGAGCAGCGCCGCCGCCCGGGCCACCGGCTCATCCATGGCCCAGTGCCTCGATGATCTCGGGCACCAACGACGTCACGTCGCCGGCGCCCACGGTCAGGCACAGGTCGCCCTCGCGCAGCTCGCTGCGGAGGTACGTGATGACATCGCTGCGACGCGGCAGCCAGGCGACGCGCTGCCACGGACGATGGGCGAGCACACCGTCCACGAGCAGCTTGCCGGTCACCCCCGGCTGGGGTGCCTCCCCCGCGCCGTAGACGTCCATGATCGCCACCACGTCGGCCTGGTCGAACGAGGTGGCGAAGTCGGGCCCGAGCGCGGCCGTGCGGCTGTAGCGATGAGGTTGGAACACGCACACCACCCGGCGCCAACCCCCACCGCGCGCCGCGTCGAGCACGGCGCGGACCTTGCCCGGGTTGTGCGCGTAGTCGTCCACGAACGTGACGCCACGGGCCGAGCCCCGGAACTGGAACCGGCGAGCAACGCCTCCGTAGCGGGCCAGCGCCACCCGGCACGCCTCGAAGGGCGCGCCTACCTCCAGGGCGGCGGCGATGGCGGCGGTGGCATTGCGGATGTTATGGAGCCCAGGGACGGGCAGCACCACGGTGCCGAGGTGCTCTCCGTTGCGAACCAACCCGAACGATGCTCCGGCGCGCTCGGTGCGCGGCGCCACGATCCGAACATCGGCCGACTCGTCGGTCCCGTAGAGCACCGCGCCGTGGGCCCGCCCCAGCCTGGCCGCGATGGGGTCGTCGGCGCAGACGATGTTCGGCCCCTTCGCTTGGGTCAGGAAGCGGTCGAAGGCGTCCTCGATCGCAGCCAGCGAGCCGTAGTGGTCGAGGTGATCGGCCTCGATGTTGGTGACGACCACGTGCTCGGCAGGGAGCTCGACGAAGGTGCCATCGCTCTCGTCGGCCTCGACGACGAACCACTCCCCGTCCGCCCAGACCGCACCGGACCCGATCTCGTTGAGCTCGCCGCCCACGATGAACGAAGGGCGCAGGCCGGCTTCGACCAGCACCAGGGCGAGCATCGACGACGTCGTGGTCTTGCCGTGCGTGCCGGAGACGGCCACACAGCGCCGGGTGGCCGCGATGGCAGCCAAGATCTCGGCCCGGCGCACCACCGGGATCCCGCGCTCGCGCGCCGCC
>JBEEGB010000224.1:0-3395 GCA_041166585.1 Acidimicrobiaceae bacterium | reverse complement strand
GGCGCCATCGACGTCCTCGTGAACAATGCCGGACTCGGTGGCACCGCCGAGCTGCACGAGATGACCGACGACCAGTGGGGGCGCGTGCTCGACGTCACCCTCAACGGCACGTTCCGCTGCACCCGCGCCGCGCTCAACCACATGTATGCCAACGGCTCCGGTGTCATCGTCAACAACGCGTCCGTCATCGGATGGCGGGCCCAGGCCGGCCAGGCGCACTACGCGGCGGCGAAGGCGGGCGTCATGGCGCTCACACGGTGCGCGGCGATCGAGGCGGGCCCGCACGGCGTCCGCGTCAACGCGGTGTCGCCGAGCCTGGCGATGCACGCCAACCTGGCGAAGGTCACCACCGACGAGCTGCTCGAGGAGCTCTCGGCCCGCGAGGCGTTCGGCCGTCCGGCCGAGCCGTGGGAAGTGGCCAACGTGATCGTGTTCCTCGCATCGGACTACTCCGGCTACATGACCGGGGAGGTCGTCTCGGTGTCGAGCCAGCATCCGTAGAAGGGAAGTCACATGGAATTCGGTGTGTTCGTCGGCATGTACCACCCGGAGCACCGCCGGGCGGCGGGGGAGACCGAGCAGGACGTCCTGCGCGCCGAGCTCGACGTGGTGCAGGCAGCCGACCGTTCGGGGTTCAAGTACGTCTGGGTGACCGAGCACCACTTCCTCGACGAGTACTCGCACCTCTCCGCCAACGAGGCATGGATGGCGTACGCGCTCGCCATCACCGACAACATCCACATCGGTTCCGGGATCATCAACATCACCCCGCCGATCTGCCACCCCGCGCGCGTTGCCGAGAAGGTGGCGATGCTCGACCAGCTCGCACCCGGTCGCTTCGAGTTCGGCACCGGTCGGGGGTCGTCGTCGACCGAGGTGCTCGGGTTCGGCATCGACTCGATGGACACGACGCGCGACATGTTCGACGAAGCGCTGCCCGAGATCGTGAAGATGATGGGGCCGGACGAGTACGGACCGTACGAAGGGCAGTTCTTCTCTCTGCCGCGCCGTCAGGTGCTGCCGAAGCCGGTCACCCTGCCGCACCCGCCGATCTGGGTGGCCGCCGGGTCGCCGGGCACGTTCGAGAAGGCGGCGCGCATGGGCATCGGCGTGCTGTGCTTCAGCTTCGCGGGCACCGAGGCGCTGAAGCCGCTGATCGACATCTACAAGACCACGATCGAGGACGCCGACCCGGTCGGCGGCTACGTCAACAACAACGTCATGGTCACGACCGCGATGATGACGCTGGAAGACGGCGACCGCGCGCGCGAGGTGTTCCGCCACAACCAGACCGGGTACCACACGTCGCTGGTGGCGAAGTACCTCGACAGCTTCCCGCAGGCCGCGGGGATCGACAAGACGCCGAAGCTGGCACCGCCCATCCCCCTCGAGCAGGTGAACAAGGCCATCCGCGCGGGGGCGATCGCGGTCGGCACCCCGGAAGAGGCCATCAACACCATGCGCAAGTACGAGGCGATCGGTGCCGACCAGGTGGCGTTCGGTTCACTGTCCGACGACACGCCGTTCGACGCCGCGGTCGAATCGGTGGAGACGTTCGGCAAGTTCGTGCTACCCGAGTTCGACAAGGACCCGGTGCACTCGACGACCCGTCAGCGGGAGGCGCAGCTAGGTCAATGAGGTCGGTGACGTGGACCAGACCGGCTGACGCTTCTCGAGGAAGGCGGCGATGCCCTCTTGGGCGTCGGGGTCGGCCGCGTTGGCGGCCATGACCGGTTGCACGCGGGCGTAGGCGTCCGGTTCGGCGCGCTCGATCTGGTCGTAGAAGGCCCGTTTGCCGAGCCCGACGACGTGGGGACTGAAGCGCAGGATCTGGCCGACCAGCTCGTCGACCGCGGCATCGAGCTCGGTCGCGGGCACGACCCGGTTGACCAGCCCCCAGTCGAGCGCGGTGGCGGCGTCGATCGCCTCCCCGGTGAGCAGCATCTGCAGGGCGCGCTTGCGGCCGACGGCGCGGGTCAACGGCACCATCGGCGTCGAGCAGAACAAGCCGATGCGCACGCCAGGGGTCGCGAACGTCGCCTCGGTGGCCGCGACCGCGAGGTCGCAGGCGGCGACGAGCTGGCACCCGGCCGCGGTGGCAACACCCTGGACCTTGGCGATGACCGGCTGCGGCACGTCGTGGATGCGGAGCATCATCCCGGTGCAGACCGCGAACAACTCGTCGTAGAAGTCGTCGTCACGGGCCGTCATCTCCGCCAGGTCGTGGCCGGCGGAGAACGCGGGGCCGCGCGCATCGACCACCACGACCGCGCATTCGTCGCGCAGCCCGTCGAGCGCCTGCACGAACTCACGCATCAGGTCGAGGCTGAGCGCGTTGCGGCGGTCGGGGCGATCGAGGGTGATCGTCGTGCGCGGGCCGACGACGGCCACGTCGAGGTGCGCCTGGGTCATGCGAGCTACGGTAACCCGCATGGCCATCGAGCTCGATTTCGACGGCAGGGTCGTGCTCGTGACCGGCGGCACCAAGGGCGTGGGCCGCGGCATCGCGCAGCGTTTCGCCGATGCGGGCGCGACCGTCGCCGTGTGCTCCCGCAGAGAACCCGAGGCGCTCCCCGACGGCTGGACGTGGGTGGGCGGCGACCTCCGCGACGGCGAGGCCGCCTGGGGGATCATCGACACCGTCGTCGAACGCCTGGGTCACCTCGACGTGCTGGTGAACAACGCCGGAGGTTCGCCGCCCGCCGACACGACGACCGCGAAGCCCCGCTTCACCGAGCGGATCGTCGCACTCAATCTGTTCGCGGCCATCTTCTGCTCCCAGCGCGCCAACCACTGGATGCAGCAGGGCGACGGTGGCTCGATCATCAACATCGGCAGCGTGAGCGGGCTCCGGCCCACGCCCATGACCGCGGCATACGGCGCGGCCAAGGCCGGCCTCGTCAACTTCACGCAGACGATCGCGGTGGAGTGGGCGCCGAAGGTCCGGGCCAACCTGGTGACCGCGGGCATGGTCCGCACCGAGCAGTCCCACCTCTTCTACGGCGACGAGGAGGGCATCGCCCAGGTGGGCAAGACGGTGCCCCTCGGACGCATCGCCAACCCCGACGAGATCGGCGACGCCTGCGTCTTCCTCGCCTCACCGCTGGCCAAGTACGTGAGCGGCGCCAACCTCGCCGTCCACGGCGGCGGCGAGAAGCCCGCCTACCTGGACGCCGCCGTCACCTGATGACGACGGCCGGCGACCCCCCGGCCGCCAAAAGGTAGCGATTCGTTTCACGGATGGAACAGATCGCCACCTTTTGCGACGGCCGATGGGTGTTCGAGGCCGGAGTCGCTGCGCTCGGCGTTCCGCCACCCGACCAGTTGGAAGAAGATGAGGACGCTGACCACCGCGGCCCATGAGCACCAGATCGAGGTGAGTCCCTCGGCCTGCA
>JBEEGB010000223.1:0-3302 GCA_041166585.1 Acidimicrobiaceae bacterium | reverse complement strand
CGCCAGCGGACGTCGCCACGTTGCCGTCCCGCACGAAGATCGGCTCCGGGTCCACGTGCACCGAGGGGTAGGTGCGGGCCAGCAGCTCGCACACCGACCAGTGGGTGGTCGCCCTGAGGCCGTCGAGCAGGCCGGCCTCCGCGAGGAGGAAGGCGCCCGAGCACACCGAGGTCACCCGGCGGCTGACACCGGCGAGCCGCTGGATCTGGGCGAGCAGCTCGCGATCGGCCACCGCCGCGGCCGTGCCGTCACCGCCCACCACGAGCAACGTGTCGATCGGGCCGCGCAGCTCGCGCAGTGGCCGCTCGACCTGGAAGCCCAAGCCGCTCGACGACGCCACCCAGCCCGGCTCGACCGCGGTGGTGATCAGGCGGTAGTCGGGCCCGCCCGTGTGGCGCCTGGTCCCGTCGAACACCTCGGTCGGTCCCACGGCGTCCAGGGCCTGGAAGCCGGGAAAGATGACGGTGACGACGGTCCGGACGGGCACCGCCTGATCATGAGGCCGCTCGGGGCTGGCGGCAATGCCGGATCTCCAACAGATCCAGCCAAGAAATTTCTTCGGAAACGACCACCATCCACCGGGTTGGTTGTGGTTCACTGATCGGACCGAGGAAAGGAGGTGGTCCAGCTGAACGGTAAATCTTGCGGGACTTCGGAGGTGGCTGGCCGCTAGCGGCCCGCTGGACCACCGGCGAATCCCAACCAGCCATCCCGGCGCCGCGGCCGGGGCTTCGTCCCTCCCGGCACACCAAACGCCCGCCGGCAATCCCAGCTGTCTATGAGGATGGGGAGTCGAAACGACCGTTTCGGCTCCCCATCCCGCGTCCGGGTACCTTTCCTGCCTGATGGACCGGCCGACCAGGTTCGAGCACAACCAGTGGGTGGGCGACAAGCGCAACCAGGTCGTGCACGACGTCGATGCCTGCACGGCTCCCGAGGTCATCGAGGAGCTGTTGGCGGCCGAGACCTACCTCTGCTTCGGACCGGACACGCTCGACGAGGCCCGCAACCGCGGCTACCGGCTGTGCCGGCAGTGCGACGGCGTGCGCACCGCCGATTCGCCCGACCAGTAGCGCGGAAGGGCTGGGGTGGGGCGGCGGTGGCGATGACCTACCGGTTCCCGTCGGGCCCGCTGCAGCTCGCAGGCCATCTGGCGTTGCCCCCGCAACAACGCAGCGCGGCGGGCACCCCGGCCGTGATCATCTGCCACGGCTACCCCTCGGGGGCCGGCGGCGCACCGTCGGCGGCGCGCTCCTACCCCGAGCTGGCGGACCGCATCGCAACCGAGCTCGGCTGGGTGGCGCTCACCTTTTGCTTCCGTGGCGCGGGGGAGTCGGACGGCCAGTTCTCGCTTGGCGGCTGGCTCGCCGACGTCGAGGCGGCCATCGCCCACGTGCAGGGCCTCGACGGGGTCTCGGGCGTGTGGCTCGTCGGCTTCGGCACGGGCGCCGCGCTCGCCATCTGTGCCGCCGCCCGGCACCCCGAGGTGCGTGGTGTCGCGGCGATGGGGTCACCGACCGACTTCGACGACTGGGCCAGCCAGCCCCGCCGGCTTCTGCAGCATGCCCGCGAGATCCGCTTGGTCACCGAGCAGAAGTTCCCGTCGTCGTTCGACGCGTGGGCTCGCGACCTCCGCGTGATCCGCGCCGTCCAGTGCGTCACCGACTACGCACCGCGGCCGCTCCTCGTGCTGCACGGCACCGAGGACGAGTCGGTGCCCGACTTCGACGCCCGCGTCGTGGCCGACGCCCACGCCTCCGCCGAGCTTCGGATCATCCAGGGAGCCGGTCACCAGCTCCGCCACGACCCCCGGGCCATTGCGGTGCTGCTCGGCTGGCTCGATCGCCAACGTCACGCTCTATGAGCATGTCGGAGTGGGTGGTCGCCCCGACGGACGACGAGCTGGCCCGGATCGTCGTGGTGTCTCCCCACTTCGATGACGCGGTGCAAGGCGCGGGCTATGTGCTCGCGGGACACCCGGGATCGGTCGTGGTCACCGTGCTCGCAGGTTGGCCGCCGGCCTACCCCGACGAGCCGAGCGAGTGGGACGCCCTCGGCGGCTTCGTCGCCGGCGACGACATCGTCGCCCTCCGCCGCCAGGAGGACGCAGCCGCGCTGGCGGTCGTCGGAGCCGTACCGCACTGGCTCGAGTTCAGCGACCACCAGTACCTGCCCCGCGCCGAGTGGTACGCCCCGGAGGACGTCGCCCCGTCGTTGCTGGTCACGCTGGACGACCTCGCACCGACCGCGGTGTTCGTGCCGTTCGGGCTCGGCAACCCCGACCACGATCTCGTGCACCGAGCGGCGCGCACGTTCATCGACGACCGGCCTGACTGGGCGTGGTTCTGCTACGAGGACGCCGGCTACTGCCACCTTCCCGGCCTGCTCGCGTGGCGCGTCGCCAGCCTCTTCCACGCCGGCCACTGGCCCACGCCCGCGATCATCCCCGTCGAGCCCGACATCGATCGCAAGTGGAGGGCGCTGCAGTGCTATCGCTCGCAGCTGGCGCCGTTGCGCGCCGACCACCTGCTCGATGCTCGCATCGCGGCGCCCGTGCCAGAGCAGTACTGGCGCATCAACGCGCCGCCGGCCGGGTGGGAGGCGATGGTGGATCTGCCCGGCTGAGACCGGGCGAGCGTGGGGGCAGCGTCGGTGGATCTGGTGGTGGGTTCGTCAGGCAGCTGTGGGTGGGTGGACCGAGTACACGAGATCGAGCGGCACCATGAGATCGTCCTCACCGTCAACCAGCCAGAGGCTGCTGGCGGTGCAGGAGAGCAAGGTGCCGTGGTAGATGCCGGCCGACGTTTCCACGTCGACCTCGATACCGAGCAGCGAGCGCACCTCGAGTGATTGCACCTTCATGCTCCGCGGGTCTACCGCTCCAGCGCGCGCGCATCGCGGATGGTGGCGGCTTGTTCACGGAACGGAAACGAGCGTCCCCGCCCGGGTCAGTCCGCTTTGGTCTTGTTCTTGGCCTTCATCGCCTGCTTGAAGGCGCGGACCTTGACGAGCGCGTCGGGGCCGTCGATGTCCGCGACCGAGCGCGGTGTCGCGTCGGCAAACGGTCCAGCGCTCTCTTCCCAAGCCTTCGGCTGCACGCCCATCCGCTTCGCGAGAAGGGCGAGGAAGATGCGGGCCTTGTCCTTGCCGAAACCGGGCAGCGCCTCGATGCGGCGGTAGAGCTCCTCGCCCGTCGGGACGCCGTTCCAGATCGCGCCGGCGTCGCCGCCGTACTCGTCGACGAGGTGCTGCGCGAGCTGTTGCGTCCGCTTGGCCATCGAACCTGGGTAGCGGTGGAGGGC